>JAYPLH010000062.1:0-6121 GCA_038365355.1 Fidelibacterota bacterium | reverse complement strand
TCCTTATTCTCAGGTACTAACAAATAACATTTGGCCAAATATATCGACTTCTCAAAGAGCTCAAAATTTAACTACCGATATTTTAGTTTTAAAGTATCAGCCTCAGGAGTTTCAATCAACAGTAAATCCTGATTCTTTGTGGGCAGGTATTACAACTCCTATGTTTATTGGAGACTACGATCAAACTAGAACTAGATTTTTTGAGATATGGCTTAGAGGTGATAGTGGAAATTTGACAATTGATTTAGGTAAAATAAGTGAAGATTACGATGGTAATGGACTATTAAATACGGAAGATGTTCCTGAAGCTGGCCTTGCATTAGGGAATGGTTTTTTAGAAGAGAATGAAGATACTGGATTAGATGGATGTTTCAATGAATTTGAGAATGGTTTTGGTGGTTGTTTAGATTTATCAGGTCCTTCATATAAGCAATTGTTAGAAAATGGAAACACAAGTTTAATAAATTTTTCATCAGATGTTGATGAAAATGATCCTAATGGAGATGATTGGGATTATAACGAAGGTAGTTCAAATTATGAGAAAGTTAATGGTACGGAGGGTAATGGAACCGGAAGCAAAATTCAAACTGGAGGGAAATACCCTGATACTGAAGACTTGGATCAATCAGGCTTTCTTGATAGAACTAATGATTACTTTACAAAAACAATTTCACTAAGCGATAGCACATATATAGCTGGATCAACCGAAGTGAATGGATTTAAGACAGGATGGAAGTTAATTAGAATACCATTAAGTGATTTTGAAAAGACTCCTGATATTTCTCAAAGTGAAATTAGGTATGTACGACTTGTTGTTTCAGGAGTTTCAGAGCCGAGTCAGTTAGAAATTGCTAAAATAGAGCTAGTTGGTAATTCATGGCAAGAGTTAGGAACTACATTAGTAGATGAAGAAAATTATGCTACTCAAGATAGTACATTTATTGTTTCTGTTATAAATGATGAGGATAATCCCAATTATATTCCTCCAAAAGGAGTTTTTGGGGAATATGATGAAATCAACCAAATTAGATCGAAAGAACAGTCTCTTGTATTGAAATTTAACAACCTAGGTCCAAGATTTAAAGGTGCAGCAAAAAAAATCTTAGCAATGGATCAGAAAAAAGGGCAAAGCTTTTTAATGTACGAAAGAATGAAAATGTTCATCTATGGAAATAGTGAAAACTTATCAAACGAAGAAACTGATTTAAAATTCTTCATTCAATTTGGTAATGGAAATGAATATTACAAAGTGACTAAACCTATTTACGAAGGGTGGGACGAAGACTTAAAGAGAAATGAGATTAATTTAGACTTAGATTGGTTAACATCTTTAAAAAATGAAACAATTGATACAATTAATCTGATTGGTTCAAACGATACATTTGTTGATTCAACCGAATATAAAAGATATACATCATTTAGCAATGAAAGTAATGTAAATAAAAAAGTTGAAATATTTGGAAATCCATCACTTTCAAGGTTGCAATATTTCATTGTTGGAGTTGAGAATGATTCTGATCATCCTGTTAGTGGAGAATTGTGGCTAGACGAACTAAGACTTAGTGAGGTAAAAAAAGAAAAAGGAACAGCATTAAGATTAAAATCAAAATTTAATTTATCAGATTTAAGTGAAACAACAATATCTTACAGTAAAAAAGATGCTGACTTTCATGTTTTGCAAGAAAGAATTGGAACTAATCAAACAGTTGAAAATTTTACATTAACAAATAATTTCAAGTTAGGAAACCTTTTTCCAAGCTCTTTAGGGATTGCTTTCCCAGTAAATGTTAACTATAATTCTGCAAGTAACTCTCCCAAATTTTTTCCAGGAACTGATATTAGAACTAATGGTGCTGTTCCAGATTCAATAATTGTTAAATCTTCAACAGTAAATTTAACTGGGAAAATATCAAAAAGAGTGAAATCTGAAAATCCGTTAATTAAATATTCACTTGATAACCTGAGTGCTGGTTTTAATATTTCTACACAGAATAAATCAGATGTGATAATGAAGTCAGTTGACATAAATAAAATAAATACTAATGTAGATTATAATTTAAGATTTCCAAGCGACAGTTATATAGAAGCATTTGGTTGGGCAAAAAGAATACCTTTTGTTGGAGATGAAATAAGTAAAACCAAATTTTTTTATACACCATCATCGTTTTCTACAGGTTTGCGAGTAAACAGAAGTCTAACAGAAAAGTATTCAAGACAAAATAATGAGCTTGTTGAAGACTTTGCTCTTGGTTTGGAAAGAAAATTTATAGTTAATTATAAAGTATTTGATAATACACAATTGAACTATTCAAAAAATATTAGAAGCGACATGTCAGATTATAGAGATGAAGTACTAAAAAACTTAAAGATAGGATTATTAACTAATCAAACAGAGAGCTTAAACTATACTTTTAGCCCACAATGGATAAGCTGGTTTAAACCTAATTTTACGTACAATACTAATTTTACGTGGAATAAACCCTTAAATAGTGTTATTGATGCCGCTAATTTAAATTTAGTTAAGAATACAGGTGTTAATTTTTCAATCTCTCCAACCCAAGTAATTGAATCTTTTTATACTCCATTATCAAAAAGAAAATCAAAATCATCATCAAGAACTAGGAGCAGAACCAGCGGATTAGAAAGTACAAATTTAAAAGATAATGAAAGCAAAGTAACTGTGTCAAACAGTGAAAAAAATGATTCTGAAGTTAATAGTCTTTTTCTTGAAAAAATTTATAATTATTCCCAAAAAATTGAACCACTTAACATTACAATCACAAATATTACAAATATGGTTTCAAATGGAGTAGATGGTGATATTCCACTTGCTTACAAGCTTGGTTTCAAAGATAGTCATGGAATTGATTCTGTTCCAGAAGTTGGATTAAACACTGGTAACGAGGATATTAAAAGATCTTTCACTGCTAGAACCGGTATAAGATTTAACCCTAAAACATCATTAGCTATATCTTTTAATGAAAGTATTTCATCAAATATTAATGGATACAGTATTGATATCAGGTCAACAAGTAGGGACTATATTTCTTTCGGAGAAAATTTATCAAAAGGATTCCCATTTATTAATTGGTCTTTAAGAATTGGTGGATTAGAAAAAATTAATTTTATCAACCCATATGTATCTTCCATTTCTATAGAACATGCATTCTCAGGAAAGCAAAATATATCATGGAAATTTAATGAAGATGGAATAGCTCCAATCAATTTATTTAAAATTACACATTTTGAGAATGAGTTTAATGATAGTATTCAACTTTCCAGAGTATCAAGGTCATTAAGCCCATTAATTGGTATAAGTACATCATTTAAAAATGGTATATCTACAAACTTGAGAAGTAATATCACTCATACTTTAGATGAGGTTGCAACTGGATTGACCTTTGTAACTGATAATAGTATTTTAGCTACAATAACATACAATTTTTCAAAGGGCATAAGATTTAATCTTCCATTTTCAGATAGAAATATTAACCTAAGAAATAATATGAACATTTCTTTAAATTTTGACTTTTCTGAAAAAAAAGAACAAGGTTCAAAAGATAAAATAAATTTCGTAGAACAAAATTTTTCAAATACAAATAAAAGTATTTTAAGAATTACATACACATTGACGGATGACATTACTGGAAGTTTATTTTATGAGTATAGAGAAACTGATACTCGCTTAACTGGGAAGAGAATTGACCGTGATTTTGGAATTAATTTTAATGTAGCTATAAGAGGTTAATGAAAAAGAAAATTATAATAATGCTATTTATTTTTGCTTGTTCATCAAGCGAAGTTGAAAAAAATATACCTACATTTGATGGCAATATTGCTTACCAGTATATAATAGATCAATGTGATTTTGGTCCAAGAAATCCAGGATCAATTGGACATCAGCAGTTTTCAGATTTTTTACAGGATTATTTGCTAGGAAATTCAGACAAAGTTATCATTCAAGATTTTAATTATCTTGAACATATAACAGGAGAAAATAGAGTAGGTAAAAATCTTATAGCTCAATTTAATTTAGAAGCGGAAGAAAGGTTGCTAATTGGAGCCCACTGGGACACTAGAGCTGTTGCAGATGAAGACCCTAATCCGGATAATCAGTCCATTCCTATTTTGGGTGCAAATGATGGTGCTAGTGGAACAGCTGTTTTAATGGAGCTTGCAAAAATATTTTCAAATAATCCTCCTCCAATTGGAATAGATTTAGTGTTTTTTGATGCAGAAGATGTTGGTATTTCAGGACAACCAACCACCTATGCAATGGGATCTGAGTATTTTTCTAAAAATTTACCAATTCAAAAGCCAAATTCTGCAATCATAGTTGATATGGTTGGTGATAAGTATCTTAATATACCGATTGAGAGATATTCTTATTCCGTTAACGCTGAAATGGTAAAAGAAATTTGGAGTTTAGCTAATGAGCTGGAATTAAATGCTTTTGAATACAAAGTTGGTTATGACATATATGATGATCACGTTCCATTGTGGGAAAATGCTAAGATTCCAGCAATTGACATTATTGATTTCGATTACCCAAATCTATTTTATAATTATTGGCATACACAACAAGATATACCAGAAAATTGTTCACCAGAAAGTTTACAGCAAGTTGGAACTTTATTATTAAATTACATTTATGATTAAGTCACTTAATAAGTATTTATTGTTAATTATTTTCATTCTAGCGTGTTCCAGTGGAGGAAATTCTTCGCCCACAGATTCAGGTGGAAATAATGGCGGTGGAGATAATGGCGGTGGAAATAATAGCGGTGGAGATAATACGAATCCATATGAATTGCCAAATGCAGTAGATTATGGTTTATCTAATCAAGTGGAAATAGTTACTTGGAACGTAAGAGAATTTCCTCAAGATTCAAAATCTGATAATTATGTAAAGGCTTTATTAGAAAAATGGAACGCTGATATCTATCTCTTGCAAGAGATAGATGACAGTAATGGAAAGCCGGCTATTTTGAGCATTGTTAATTCTATGCCAAACTATTCTTATATTTTTGATGAACAATCACAAAATTTAGGTTTTGCTCTAATTTATAAAAATGATTATGTAACATATTTATCAAAAAATGAACTATGGCATGATACATCTAATAGCTCAAGTGATTGTAATGGGGACTATTTAAATTGCAAATTATATATGTTTGCAGGAAGACCTCCAATGGAAACTTATTTGACCTGGACAGACGGAGTAAAGACAATAAATTTATATACAATTAATGTTCATTATAAAGCTAGAGGTGATGGAGTATATAATCCTAATGATTTAACTCACGAGGCTACTCGCAGACATTATTCAAGTCTTCTTTTGACAGATTATTTACTATCTGATAGATCTAATGATAATGTTGTTTTGGTAGGAGATTTCAATAATATAGGAGCTCAAAATATTACTAATCCTGCACTAAGTCCTTTCACTGATGAAGATAATTTTGACTCTGCTTCATCATTCAAGCTAACTGACTTGAGCATCTTGCTTGGACCAAAAACTGGCTGGTCATGGCAAGGATGGGATTCTTCTTATGATGAATCACATTTTGACCATATAATTATTAATCAACCTCTATTTTCATATGATGAATCATCTTCTGTTGAAGTAATTAACTTACCCAATCAAGTTGGAATTTCTACAACTGATCTTAGAGAAAGTGTTTCTGATCATCAGCCAGTAATCTATAGATTCTATCCTTGAATCTTTTGCTCAAGTTTTGTTTTATAATCCCTCTTTATCATAGTATTGCATTTGGACAGGATTTCTCAAAAATAGATCAGGATTTAAGTGACCTCAACTTTAACGAAACGTTAATCGCGCTAGAAGAGCTGAATAATTTTTATCCTGATAATAAAGATATTCTATTAAGGCTATCTATTTCTCATCATTATTTATCTGAAAAAGCAATTCAACAAAAAGAAGATAAAGAACATGCTAAAAAAGCATTTAAATATATTGATCATGCGTTTAGTCTTAACTCTAAAGATCCAAATATATTAAAATGGTATGTTATTGCTTTGGGTAAAACAGTTGAGGAAGAAAGCATTAGAAAGCAAATAGAACAATCAAAGAACATTGAACAGTTATCATTGAAAGTTA
>JAYPLH010000061.1:0-8794 GCA_038365355.1 Fidelibacterota bacterium | reverse complement strand
AATATCCCACCAGTAGGTACTCCTCCAGCAGAATATGAGTTTACTTGGGTAGATCCAACTACCTACCCTGAAAACTCTCTAGCTTTAGACGAGCCCAATTCCGCAAGGTTTGCTATCCCTGGAACTTTTGAAACCGAAGTTGGATATGACGCCATTTGGTTGGTTGTATCTGGAAGTGATTTGAATGGTGTTCCTGTGGACCCAGATCTTTTTGATGTTGGAGATGCTATATCTGTTGAGAACGGAGCAGGAACTGTTGTCTCAGGGTTTGAGGTTGCAAATGCTATCCCCTTTGGTGATAATGTTGCCATCTCCATCGGGCCTGGATTTTTTACAGCAAATCCACCCAATGCTCCGCCTCCTATTTTTGGATTTACTCCAGGAGAAGTCGTCACTGTTACCAACTTAGATGCACCTACTGGATTGGATGAAGACTTTGAATGGAATACCTTTCACTACTACCATGACCACCTAGATAATGGAGTAGATTTTTGTGAGGCTGGAAGGATACAGCATTTTGATTTTGATTATTGGGTTGCAGGGGGACCTTCTTGTGATATCTTCAATTGTCCTGATGAAATTTATGGCAGTGAATATGTCCATATGGGCAGAACTTTTTTTGCACGAGGTAATTCCCCTCAGGTAATTTATATCAAAGGCGGGCAAGTACTAGTACGAGGTGTTGTTGACGGCCAATATACGATAGTCACGGATGATTTTGCAGAATACAGACGTCATGATAACAATGAAATTATTGATAGAGTATGGGGGAATATTTGGCTCATAGATGATGTTGTCTATAATGATTCTTATGGCAATGGAACAGTAATTCATCCGCAGGATGGAGGAACAAATAATGTCCTTGGACTTATTGCTGGTGGTAGTGTTATCATAGCGAATACTAGGCCAAATGGAGCAAGAGGCGGACAGTATGGATCAAGTATAAAAATCAATGCTGCGGTTCTTGCAATGAATGGTGGTTTTATTTCTCACTACTGGCAAAATACATTGCAAGGATATCATGATTGGAATGATGGCCTGGCGTATGGGATTATTGCGGATGGAAGAGGTGGTCATAGAAATTATTATAGGCCTGATGGTAGCAATGGAGTTTACACTGGCAATGATGATGTGAGAGGATATGTAAACCTTTGGGGATCTGTAGTGCAATTTCGAAGAGGGTATATGAAAAGAAATTATCCTGGACCATACAATGTTTCTCCTGGTGTAGGCTATGATAAAAATTATAATTATGATTGGAATTTGAAGCTCAGGCCTCCACCATACTTTCCTGATCTTCAAAATACTAATAACACAGTTATTTTAAAAATGGCTTCTTATGGTGAAGCAAATAGATTAAATGATGAAGAATAAGAAAAAAATATGTATTTAGGACTAGATCTTGGAAGGCAGTATGTTAAAATGGTTACTGCAGAAAAAACAAATGATGGATATAGAATCTTGGATGCCGGATCAAGGCTTGTTCCAGATTCAAATGCTGCTTTTGATCCCGAAAAAATTGACAAATCTCATTGGGTAATGGCAGTTAGAGAATTGTTTAAGCAACAAAGCTTTAACCCCAAAAAGGCAAAGTCATTAATTACAGGAATTGGTGGTTCTTCGGCTAGTATAAAACAAATCACTACCATGGAAATGCCTTCTGAAGAGCTTGAGTCCGCTATGACATTTGAAGCTCGAAAACATATACCTATGGATGGAACAGACGCGGTGATAGATTACCAGATTCTAGGTTCTAACAAGCAAGAAGTTGATAAGATAGATGTGGGCTTAGTAGCCTGCACAAAAGGTGCTTTGACTAGTCACATGGATCTTTTAAAAGAATGTGGACTCAAACCTGGTATTGTAGATGTAAATCCTATAGCCATGAGCAATGCATTCTCTTTTATTAAGGATATCCCAGAAGACGGATTAGTGGTAATGCTTGATATTGGTGCAGTTTCTTCAAGTCTAGTGGTATACGGTAAAGGGCAACAGTTTTTTACCAGAGATCTTCCAGTTGGTTCTCATCATTTTGTTAAAGAATTGTCAGAGAAAAAGGAAATTGGCTATATAGATGCCCAAGATTCTTTGTTTAAGGAGGGGCTGTCAGCATCAATGAAGTCAAATAGTGATGATTCCTTGCCAGAAGGTGCAGTTGGGATTGCAGAAAGAACGGTATACGATAACCTAGTAGAAGATATGAGACGATCTTTGAGGTTTTATGCGAAGCAGACTGGGCAAAGTTTTTTTCTCAAAATATTTTTATCAGGTGGGGGTGCTTCTACGCCAGGTCTAGCTGATTTTGTTAATCAAAAATTAAATATTGAATGCGCAGTTTTTGATCCTTTCGAGAATATAGATGGTAAGGATAATCTCTCTATTTCAAATCCTAGTCAATTTACTACAGCTTTAGGCCTGGGTATTAGAGGAGGCATGAGCAGTGAGTAAGCAATACATCGTCATTAACTTGAATAAAGCTGAAAGTGCTGAAACTCGAATAGAAAGAGCAAAAGAAAGAGGTCGGTGGATCCTTTTTAGTATCATTTTTGCTTTACTCATAGGAGCTAATGTTAGAGTAGGAATGATAAGCGTCGGATACAATTCTATTATTGATAAAAAGAAAAAGGAGATATCTAGACTAAAAGAAGAGATTAACAATCTTCAATCTCAAGGTAAAAATTTATCCAAGTACGATATATTATCCTTTGCTGATCTTGAGCAGGATCGTTTTCTTTGGGCGCAAAATATGGAAAAAATGGGCAAGGTAACGCCCGATGACATTGCAATAACAGGACTTCGCTACAAAAGAGAAAAATTACTTATTTTTGGAATTGCATTAACCTTTGAGGATAGGAAAGATTTTGAAATTATTGATGAATATGTACAGACATTACGTAATGATAAAGAATTCTCAAAAAACTTTAGTCGGATTAAATATGTCGGTCACAATAAGGTAAATATTCGAGGACAAGATATCATTCGCTTTGAGATTGAAGCAAAATCAAAGAAAAACAAACGAAAATCATTTTCCTAGGGTAGAATATGTCAGAAAAAAGAAATATCATACTTTTTGCTAGCTTCATTGTATTTACGATCTCTTACTGGATAGGTGCATCTGTTTTCATTGGAGACAAACCATTTCAGATTAAAGTATTAGAGGAAGAGCAACAGGAATTGAATGAAAATTTAATCAGTGCTCAAATACTTGCAAGTCAATTAGATAGAGTTTTTACTCTTTTTCAAGAAAATTTAGCACTTTCCAAGGCTGATTCTCTTGCGGATGATGCGAACCTACCTTTCTTAAATAACCTTACAGATATGCTTGAGGATCTTGATATTAAACTTCTTGGTATAAAGCCTAAGCCCCGAATGGATAAAATCACTTATCTGAAAGCTCCCTATATCATTACTCTTGAGTGTACCTTTGAGCAATTCGGACAGTTCCTAGCTGAGATTGAGCGATCTCCTCGCTTAATAACTGTGGATGAATTTGAGGTGAAAAATGGTATTGAAAGGATTAAAGCAAATACTGAAGAAGAGAGACTTATTTATCAAGAGTTTGTAGTGAATTTGTCGACAATTACGCTTGTTAAATCAAAATCAAAGGTGGTTTCATGAGCGAAAGATCCGTAACGATATGGAATCTTGTTGTTGGTTTTAGTATCGTATCAATTATTGCTATGAGTTTTAAGTTATTTCCTATGAATAAAAAATTTAATCGTTTAAAAGATAGATCTGCTGATTTACAGTTTGGAACAGATAAAGAATTGGAGAATATTATATCATATTTAGAAGGCAGACTAGAAGATAGGAGTGATTTTCAATTTGTGATTGAAAATACTCCAATGTTACTAACCAATGTATTGTCTTTGGCGGATGGTGGAGGTCGTAAAGCTAGAAGGAATAGGAATGCTATAAGAGTAGCGTTTGTGTACCAAAGAGATGAAAACTTTCAGGCTCAATTAGATTATCGAGGAAAAGCGTTTACGGTTTCTGTCGGAGATACCCTTCCAAATATTGGTACTATTAACTTTATTGATGGTACTCAGGTTGTGATAAAAACTACTAGTGGGGAAAAATCATATCCAGCTCCTGGATATGCGCCTACATCATGAGAAATTAAAAAATTATGAAGGAAATTAGATATATGAACACTTTTAGATTTGTAATTGGAATTGCTCTTTTGCTTATCTCAATGAATATAGTAGTGGGTCAAACTGGGTCTGAAGCTAATGAAGACGAGAAGACATTGATTACGATTCATGCAGAAGATGCTTTTTTGCCTAGTATTTTAGCTATCCTTGCTAAAGAAAGTGGCTATAACATTGTAACCGATCCAAATGTAAATAAACAGGATAAGGTTTCTATCCATTTAGACGAAGTTCCCATTGAGCAGGCTATTAACCTCGTTGTTAGAGCCGTTGGCTTAAGTTATGAAGTAGTTGGTAACTCTTTTTTGGTTGCAGATCCAAAGAAATTAAAGGAAGAAGTTGGAGTTACATCCTATGTTATAACGCTAAAATATGCTGCTGCAGAAGATGTGAAAAATTTATTGCAAGATATTTCAGACCAGGTACAGGTAGATATTCCTGGAAATAAGCTTCTAGTGAATGCCTCACCCAAAAAAATAGCAGAAATCATTCAGGTGGTAGAAAGCATCGATGTACCGGCCATTCAAATCATGCTAGAAACAAGATTAATAGAAGTTGCAGCGGATATTGAAGAGCAGTTAGGATTGGATTGGTCTAAGATTGCTAGTTACAAAACAATTTTGGCTGAGAACGGTGTCCCTCTTGAGGATGGAGGAGGATCCATCGTGCCTGATGATCAGACGATTGGTCAGCTGCCCGCTACAATGGGATTTAATCGCCTCAGTAAAATGTCTGATAAAGATAAAACAGGCATTTTACCCAAATATTTTAGTAGGCAACTTACTGCATTTGATCTAACTCTAGATCTTTTAATGAGAAATAATAAAGCAGAAGTTCTTGCGGATTCAAGGCTGACAACAATCAATGGTAGAGAGGCGAACATAAAACTTGTTGATATTGTACCTTATATTTTGAGTTCGGGCGGAGTTGGAGGACAAGTGCAGGTTCAAAAAGAGGAAGTAGGCATAAAACTGAATGTTCTCCCAACAGTAAATACAGATGGATATATTACAGTCAAAGTTGAGCCAGAGGTTTCAACTATATTCGAATTTATCGGTCCAGATGCTAATATACCTAGAGTTAAAAGCAGGATGTCATCTACTACTATAAGAGTAAAAGATGGTGAATCTATTATTATTGGTGGTCTTTTAAGTAATGATAAAAAAGAAACTTCTTACAAGTTTCCTGTGCTTCACAAGTTACCATGGCTAGGTAAGAAATTATTTACATCGAATGGAATTATTGAAAGAAAAACAGACTTGATTATTCAAATTACCCCAAAAATCATCCAGGATGAATACACAGGCATAGCAAAATCAGCTGCAATAAAGAAGTACGAAGACTATGTGATTGAAGATGCATATCCATCGGATGAGGAAACCATTAATCCAAATTCTGAAAAGGAAGAGGGACAATAATTATGAAAACTTTAAAATTATATATTTTCTCCCTGTTTACCATCTATTTATTAGTGGGCCTGTCTTGCGATGACAGAGTCCCGACAACTTCAAGTGCTGCTGTGGAGTCAGGATCTCTTGATTTAACCTATGTATTTGTTACAGGTGAAACATCCAATCCAACTGTTGTGGGCGAAGTACTCTCTGATCCAAGCGCTAAAACTTCTGTTATAGTGATTGCTCGTCTTTTGGATGCTGATGGAAATGGTGTTAATGATAAATCGTTGCAATTCTCTAGCGATCAAGAGGGAGAATTTGACACATCAGATCCTTCTACAAAGTATGTTCCTAATTTTAAAGAATATGGTTATCCTGATATGGGAGGTAATGGCTACGCATATGCTAGGTTTACTCCGAAAGATGGAGTAAGTAAAATTGAAACAGCTGCATCCTCAGGTGCTATCATAACAGTAAAATATACAACTGACATTATAGATAATGTGGAATTTTCAAT
The DNA here is from genome assembly GCA_038365355.1 of Fidelibacterota bacterium. GTDB lineage: Bacteria > Fidelibacterota > Marinisomatia > Marinisomatales > UBA1611. The sequence goes on along the minus strand of JAYPLH010000061.1, from coordinate 2,732 downwards.
TTTCTCCAACAAGGATCTTGTTTGGCCATACACAATGAATATAACTGCTGAGTCTCAAATTGATCTTGGAGGAAGCAGTGCCTTTGAGGTTCTACTTCAAAACAAATACGGAGATGAACTTTCAGGAGTTAGGCTAGTACTAGAATCTGAGAATGGAAGTATAGCTTGTGGAGATACGTGCTACACGGATGCAACAGGAAGAATTAATACAACATTTGAATCCTATGGATTCAGTGAAAATGTAGGTCCTGGTAATGTAAACACCTCATTTTATCATCCTACAATAACCGATACAGTTACAGTAGCAAAGCAAATTGTAATCGGTACTGAAAGCGCTGTAGGATCTTGTGCTTATATTGAAATACCAGCATCAAGTCCTAGTGAAATTGTTGTAAAAGATGGGGGTGGGATTGAGTCAACAGATATTAAAGCCGAAATCTATGATAGTAACGGAAACTTATTAACTACCCCAGTGACCGTTAATTTTCGATTAGAACCTGTTTTAGCAGGAACATATTTAAATTCACCTGAAGTTACTAATGTAAATGTTGAATCGGTTAACGGTATCGCAACCGTTTCACTAAACAGTGGAACAGAACCAGGTCCGGTTAGAATTATTGCAACTGCAAACACTGCAGAAACCTCTATTTGTGACTCCTCGAATACTGATTTGGAGAGTATTACAGTTCCTGTAATCATCGCATCTGGAGCTCCTTATCACATTGAGGCTGAGTATGATCCTAACAGTACCGAAGCTATTGGTGGTGGATTTTATCAGACGGAATGTGCTGCAATTGTTTATGATAAGTGGTACAATCCGGTTGAGGATTCTACATATGTATACTGGAATATCAATCCACTTCCACCAGACACTCTCATCGATGCCTTTGTGGAAGGTGTTAGCTACACTAATAATGAAGGAATATTAAGTGGGACAGCTACATCTGGAGTTGCCAGATCAAATATTGTATACTCCACGGATGCTATTGGAGATATCGGCCAGGTTCGTGCACTAACTTTTGGTACGAACGGTGACTCGGTGGCATCATATATCAATGAAGGTCAGGGTGATGCCACATTATTTTTTCTTCCAGGTCAAGTTTCTTTATTAGCAAATGCAACTTATTGGGATTTTAGCTTAAGTGGAAATCCTGCTTTGATACAAGTGAGTGCTTTAGTAATTGATTTTTATGGAAACCCAGTTGTTGATGCTCCTGTAGCATTCAATGGTACAGGTGTGAATAACTGGTATGAATTTGGTTACGAAACCTATATAGATGAAGGTGTTTTAGGCGCAGGAGCTGCAGATGGTTGTTTTTCTTGGCGTGATTATGGGGCAGATGACGACCCGGAAACATTAGATATGGGAACTTTCAATGAAAAACATGATGCGTTTGACATGGATGGTGATGGGGTTGCTGACACTGCAGAAGTTTCAGAGCCTTTCGATGATTTTGGACAAGATGGTGTTGAGGGTACTTTTGATGAAGGCGAAGGAAATGGGTATTGGGACGGATATTCAATGATTAACTGTGAGCCTGTAGTACGAACAGATGCAGACGGGTATGCAAGAATTATTGTAGAATTTGATCAAGCACTTTGCACTCTTGCAAATGTTGACGATACTACTAATCCACCTACATGCACTTATGATGATTTTACAGCCTCCTTATCTGCTACATTATTAATCCCTGAGATAACAACAAGCGACCCGCTAGATATTCTTCTTGTAAGGTCCCCAGCTGCGTGTCCTTGATTCAATATATAATAGATTAGGAAAAGAAATATGAGCTCAAATTACAATCCTCAATTTGCAAAATTAGGAGAGATCCTTATACACAATGGTAAAGCTACCGAAAGTGGTATTAATGAAGCTTTAGCCCAACAAAAAACAACTAATGATAAGATAGGGGTCACCCTCATAGAGATGGGGTTTATTGAAGAAGATGATTTTACTTCTGCTTATGCTGAGCAATTAGGATATAGGAAGGCTGATAATTTCATTCTGCTAGAAGCAGATTCTGAAGTTGCAAGTTTAGTACCAGAAGATTTTGCTAGAGAAAATAGAGTATTGGCAGTTCAAAAAAGCGATACGACAATAACTGTTGCTATGGAAGATCCAGAAGATGTAGTGGCTGTTGATTCTGTAAAAAGGCTAACAAATTTGAACCCAGATATTTTAGTAGCTGGACCCGAACTTTTAGAGAAGGCTTTAGACAAAGTATACGGAGAAATTCAAAAAACAGCCGAGGTAGCTGAAACTATTGATAGTATAACTGTTGTATCAGGTGAAGAAGGCTCTCAGGAGGAGGTTGATCTCTCTCCAGATAAAGCATCCGATGAAGATGCACCTATTGTAAAACTTGTGAATCTAATTTTTCAAGAATCTATTAAGGAAAGAGCAACGGATATACATATCGAACCTATGGAAAAGCAGGTCTATATCCGAATTCGAATTGATGGTGTGTTGCAGACAATTATGACACCTCCGGTAACTTCCCTAAGTGGTCTAGTTACAAGGATTAAAATACTTTCTAATTTAAATATTGCAGAAAAACGACTTCCTCAAGACGGAAGATTTTCTGTTAAATCTCCAGGGAAAGATATTGACATTAGGGTTTCTATTTTACCTACTGTATATGGGGAAAAAGTCGTGATGAGGTTATTAGATAAAACTGGTTTTGACTTTAATCTTACATCACTAGGATTTCCAAAGCAAAATCTGGGTACCT
>JAYPLH010000060.1:1942-8797 GCA_038365355.1 Fidelibacterota bacterium | reverse complement strand
AACCAGAATCTCGACGAGAGGCCCTCTTAAATGAGGGCTTTTTTGTTTTACGTTTTCTCAATTTCTGCTTGTCAGATGGTATAGCCCGTATTTTGCGAACAAATCTAATTTCATAATACTGCTATTATTTTCTAAGAACTTTCTATCAAATTTCATTGCAACTTAGTTGCAATATGATGAAATTGAAAACTAGAATACATTAAGTCATCTAAACACTAATAGCTGTGGTGACATAAAAACTGCTTCAAAAATAATTATAGAAATTTTTGCCTAATTTAAAATTACAGCTCTTACAAATGATTTTGTTTTTTCAATATAAATATGTAAAAAAATATGATTATATCAATTGATCACCTAAAACCCTTAGAAAAAGTTTTCCTTCATCACTTGAAAAATTTATCTGAAATGATTTTAAAAGAAGGTATTGTACATACCCCAATTATTGCTGATAAAAAAAGTGGAATTGTTTTGGATGGTAGTCATAGATACATTTTTTTTTTAATGAATGGTTATGAGGAAGTACCTGTAAAATTTGTAGACTATAGTGATGAGCATATTAGAGTAGGCTCTAGGTTAATACATAGATATCTTGTAGATGGTAAGATTGAAATTTCTAAAGAAGAAGTTTTAAGAAGAGGGATCAATGGCGAATTGTTTCCGCCCAGAACCACTAGGCATTTTTTCCCTTTTAGAAAAAATGAGCGTATTAACGTATCTATTGATTCTCTTAAAAAAGGATCAGCTATTGATGTGAAAAAATTTATAGCAAAAACCACAATTCAGGATGAAATAAATCACAACCAAAAATATTTATCGGAAATAGAAAAAGAGTTTGATGAACTTATTCGATATATGGAGGAGGTACGGCAAACTAAAAACTATCTCAAAAATCAAATTCTAATGATGCAAAAAAAATCTAAACCAGTTGCCTTCTTCCCAGGAAAATTTCAGCCAGTACATATGGGACATATTACTAGTCTTATGAAAATTTTTGATGACTATGACAAAATTATCATTGGAATAACCTCTGATTCTCCAAATGTTTTATCCTTAAAGTCGAGAAAAGAGATATTTAAATCTGTTCTATCAAGGTTTAATAAATTTGAATTTGTTCTTTTCGACACTGCGCTGGTCAATATAAAGGATACAAATACTCTACCAAAATTCGATGTATGTGTCACTGGTAATCAATCAGTAGTTGACTTTATGAAAAAAAATAATTTCAAAACAAGATTATTAAGACGTAGCGAAGGTGTTGGTTATAGCGGAACCGAAATAAGGTCTATTTCTAAAAATTAGAATGCATAATATGTAGTTTGTATTGATTGAATGCTGAAAAATAAAAAAATAATTGACCGTGAAACAACCATAGGTATATTAGGTGGAATGGGACCATACGCAACCAATTTCTTTTTAAAACGAATTTTAGATCTTACTCCAGTGGAATTGGATAAGGACCATTTTCATACGATCATAGATAATAATGTAAAAATACCTAGTAGAACTCGGGCTGTAAAATACAATGAACAATCACCTGTAAATGACATAGTACAATCGATAAATAATTTAGGAAAGATTGGTTGTAGTTTTGTGATGTTGCCTTGCAATTCAGCTCATTATTTTTATAATGAAGTGAGTGAAGAAATTGAAATACCATGGCTAAATATGATTGAAATTGTTAGTAGTAAAATACTTGATTTAAGTTATACTAAACCTCTAATTCTTGGTGGCTACATAACTACACAAAAAAAAGTTTATTCTCAATACTTGCCTAAATCTGTATATCTATCAGAAAATGAAAATCGCATGATAGAGTCAATTATTGAAAAAATAAAAATTAAAAACTCTTTAGATAAAAATTCTGAAAAAACTATCAAAAATATAATTAAAAATTATGATGATTCGATTGATTCAATATTACTTGGCTGTACAGAACTTCCTATCGTAATAGATGAAGAATATTTTTTAGGTAAAAAAGTAATCAGCTCTATAGATGAATATATTAACCATATAATCTGATAATTTTTTTTGATTTAAGATGTTATAATTTATCATTTAATTAATTAATGGGTTTTAAAGCTAGGTACCAAAAAATGAAAAACCGCCAAGCAAAGGATTGGTGGTCTACAACATTTGGAGATCCTATATCATGGATTATTTTAGGATTCATAGGAGACATAAAATGGATAACACCGATTGGCATTACATGGATATCTTTTTTATGTAAAATTATTCCAGCAGGTTTGTTAATCCATAACGAAAGATATTTTATTGTCATAGGCGCTATCCTTTTACAGCTCGGACAGGTATTAGATTGTATGGATGGTAACCTTGCCAGATATAGAAACAATACAACTTTAAGAGGAGGATTTCTTGATAGGATTTTAGATGGAATTGGGTTTGTCCTTGTTATGTCTGGTTTTTCATGGTTTACTTATCAAAGTTACAACGAGGCATACTATTTGGTTTTAGGACCCATGGCAGCTGCATTTTATTTAGTAATATGTTACAGCTACTGGACCACTGCTTATCACGAGCAAAAATATATTGGGAAAGCAAATAAAGTTAGGCCTGGTGGTAATGTTAAAAGTATACAATCCATTTCAACATTGGAATATATCTTTGTAGGTCAGAAGAAGATATTATCCTTTAAACAAGCTGATTTTTATTTTTGGATTGGATTTGGTATTATTTTAGAAGTAAGCAACTATATAATCTTGATTTTATTTATTGTATTATTTGTACGAGTAATAGAAAGAATACAAAGTCGCTATTTCTATTTGAAATTGTTAGATAAAGGTAATTATCAATAAAAATCTTTCCTTTGGCATATAACTTGTTTCCACATACAAAGGGTTTGAAAAAATGAGATAGATTATTTAGATCGAGAAAACCACTTAAATTTCTTTTTACCGTTCTGATTATTTGATTTTTTCTTTGAATCTCCGACTTTCTGGGCTGAGTTAATGCCTGCACAACAACTGGCAGTGCAATCACCAGTTGTAGACATGATATCATGGTAATTAGTACCTGAACTCTTTTTGTTACTATCTTCTCTTTTTTCTTGTTTTGTTTTCTCATTAAAATCATTTACATCAGTCGCACTATGTTTGGTATTTGAGGTAGGCTCTATTTTGTTGTTCGCAAAACTAAGATTTACACTTAAAAATAGAAAAACAAAAAGTTGTATATTGATAATCGAGTTTAGCTTATTTGCAATTTTCATTTCTATAATTCCTCATTTTTATTTTTTGGTTTGGGTGGGCTCTTAACAGAATCATTGGCAATCTTTACATTGTCCTAAATATAGTTGCTCTGAACTTTTTATTATATAATTAGGTATTGATGGTGTGGAAATTTTCAATGGTAAGCAAGTTGAGATTCCACATTCTTCACATAAAAAGTGAGGATGGGTTATTTGGTTACCAGATGATGAAGTTCTTTGATCTCCTTTAGCATATCGCTTTAAACCATCTTTATCAATGAAAGAATGTAAAATACCTGCTTCTTCTAATCTTTGTAAGATTCGATAAACTGTGGTTTTATTCATTTCCTGACTTAAAATAGACACCAAGTCGACGACAGATAAAGCATTATTTTCTTTATCAAAAAGTTTTAATAACAGCTTTACGGTTTTTGTATTTCTAGATATACTCATAATTTCTTATTGCAACTTAGTTGCATTAGTAAGAAGTTCACAACCGTTTAATTATACTAATTAAACTTATTTGCTGTAGAAATTACAATTTTATTAGGAATACAAACTATGCAAAAGTTACCTGTAACGGTTTTGTCGGGATTTCTTGGTGCTGGAAAAACCACGGTGCTAACCCATATACTTAATAATCGAGAAGGGAAAAAAGTCGCAGTGATTGTTAACGATATGAGTGAAATCAATATTGATGAATCTTTGATAAAAAATGATGTCGCACTTAATCACAAAGAAGAAAAGTTAGTTGAAATGAGTAATGGATGTATTTGTTGTACCCTTCGTGAGGATTTACTTATTGAAGTAACAAGACTAGCTAAAGAAAAAAAATTTGACTATTTACTTATTGAATCAACCGGTATCTCCGAACCATTACCTGTTGCAGAAACATTTACCTTTGAAGATGAAGATGGTGTTTCACTTTCTGATGTATCAAGGTTAGATACAATGGTCACGGTCGTGGATGCTGTAAATTTTACTAAAGACTATTATGAAGCTAAAGATCTACAGGAAGTAGGTGAATCTTTGGGTGAAGAGGATCAACGTAGTGTAGCAGATTTACTTGTGGATCAAGTTGAATTTGCTGATATCATTTTAATTAGCAAAACAGATTTAGTAAACCAAAAAGATATTGATAAACTAAAGGCTGTTATTAGAAATCTTAATACTGATGCACGCATTATTCCTATTTCAAAAGGAAATGTCAGTACGAAAGATATACTCAGCACAGGTTTATTTGATTTTGCCCGCGCACAGCAGGCTCCTGGTTGGCTGAAAGAGCTTCGTGGGGAGCATACACCCGAAACAGAAGAGTATGGAATTAGTAGCTTTGTTTATAAAGCACGGAGACCGTTTTACCCTAAGAAATTTCATGATTTTTTACATAGTAAAGATTTATCTGGAAAGCTTATACGATCTAAGGGCTATTTTTGGCTTGCAACCCGTCCCCAATTTGCTGGAAACTGGAGCCAAGCTGGGGGAATTGCACATCATGGTTTTGCAGGTATGTTTTGGAAGGCCATTCCAAAGAGCCAATGGCCAACTGATAAAGAATCTATAGATTATATTAAAGAAAAATGGGTGGAACCATTTGGAGATATGCGACAGGAATTAGTTTTCATTGGACAAGGATTGGATCAAAAAAGAATCACCAAACTTTTAGATGAGTGTCTTTTATCAGATTCTGACCTATTGTTAGGTAAAGATTATTGGGCTCAATTTCCCGATCCTTTTCCAGAGTGGGGAGAAGCAGCATGATCACGCAATTAAATGATTCTAAAATAAGCTCTGTATCAGATTTTACGACAAATGAAATATCCAATATTTCTGAAATCTATAAAGATGAAATCAATATTTCCATATGGAAGCGACAGCTTAGTAGTTCTTTAGAAAAATCCAGTGAATATGTTGTAAATCAAAATCCTAACCTTGAATTTTCTGAAGTACTTCAGCCTAAAGATGTCAACCAGTCCTTAAAGTCTGTAATTGGATCAAGCAACGAAATACAACCTTTTTTGGATGACGTGTCTTATTTGTCCTTTACCTTTTGCAAGTTGTTTGATCAAAAAAAAATGTGGCTGAGGTTGGATGGAATCGACCACCCAATGTGTCCTCGTTTTCACACTGATAAACTTAAATGTCGCTTAGTTACTACATATGTAGGCCCTGCAACGCAATGGATACCACATCATTTAGTGAATAGAAGTAAGCTAGGATATGGGAATGAAGGGAAACCTGATAATGAATCTGGATTATTCTTAAGTGAAAATGATATTGAACAATTAGATACTGGTCATGTTGCTCTTCTTAAAGGTGAAAGTTGGAAAGGGAATGACGGAGCAGGTATAGTTCATCGATCACCTTACGAAGAAGGTAATTATCAGCGATTATACATGACTATAGACTTTATAGAAACTTATATTAATATCTATAGAAATTAATTCAGACCTTCACGTTTTTATACTGAGTAACAAAAAATTATTCTAAAAATGAAAATGAGTGATATTTTTGAAAATAAATTAAAATTTAAACCTGATTATAAATGGCCGGATCCGGAAAAAGAAAGGGAATGTCCCCGATTTCATCATTTATTAGAGTTAGCTGATGATAGACCTACTTTTTTTGGTAAGCCATGGTGGTGTTACCGATGTCAGTGGCAATTTGCTGAGGAAGACTTCCCAGGTATGAAGTGTGAAAGTCAAGAAAAGTAGATAATTTATTTGTAAGTTTAGTTATAAATAACACAAAGCATAATACTATTGGATGATGAGCTGGATCAGTAATGGGTGTTACAATTGTCACTGGTTTAGCTACTGCACAAATAAATAAAGTAGATCCTTTAAGCAAAAATGTTAAATCCGTTTATATGGAGTTTTTTCTTAGTTAGTTTTTTGCTTATCTCAACCAAATTAATTTTAATAAATGCATAAAATGATTTTTTATATTTTATTTTTCTTTGGCATAATAAAGTCTCAAGAAAATTACTCCTATCAAAAACCTCCTCCTGAAATTCTCGAATTAGTAGATATAACACTCCCTCCTAGAGTACTGATTGATGAAAATAAAAACTTTATGATTTATTTGTACAGAAATAGCTATAAGTCAATTGATGAGTTATCTTCTCCTGAAATTAAGCTTGCAGGTTTAAGATTAAATCCAAACTCAAATAGCAGAAGTAGAACCAATTACTATAATAATATTATGATTTCTAAAATGGATCAAATTGATAAATCTGCTAAACAAATAAAAGGGCTACCAAAAAATCCTAAACTTGCAAATATCAAGTGGTCGCCAGACCAAACAAAAATAGCAATGACAAATACAAAAGAAGAAGGTGTTGAACTTTGGTATATAGATTTAGAAAAACTAACCGCGAAAAAATTAACAGGTCCAAAATTAAATGCAAGTTTAGGCGATGTTATCACGTGGTATCAGGACAGTAAAAACATCCTTACTAAATTCAAGTTGAAAAACTCGCCTGATATAATAGACGGAGAAGATGTGGTTCCAACCGGTCCCATAATTTCTTCAAATGATGGGAAAAAAGCTCAAAATAGAACGTATCAAGACCTACTAAAAAATGAAGTTGACGAGAAGAATTTTGAGACCTTAGCAAGATCAGTACTTTCTAAAGTATCCTTAAAAGG
>JAYPLH010000060.1:0-1842 GCA_038365355.1 Fidelibacterota bacterium | reverse complement strand
AGAAGAATTTTGAGACCTTAGCAAGATCAGTACTTTCTAAAGTATCCTTAAAAGGAAAGACAAAATTATTAGCAAAGAAAAATCTGTACCATGAAATTGATTTTTCACCAGATGGAAAATTTATTTTGATTTCAATAATTCAAAAACCGTTTTCATACTTAGTCCCTTATTATCGATTCCCAATGAAATATGTAATTTATTCATCTAAAGGGAAAGAGCTAACAGTATTACATGAAGTTCCATTAATAGAAGACTTGCCCAAGGGTTTTATGGCAGTAAGAACCGGACCTCGTAATTTTTCATGGCGATCAGATAGGCCCTCTAATTTGATTTTTGTTGAAGCATTGGATGGTGGAAATCCAGAAACAGATATTAAATATCGTGATGAAATTTTTGAAGTTGGATATCCTTTTAAACAAAACAAGGTTAGTCTTCTGAAAACGATAAATAGATTTTACAGAATCGATTGGTGCAATGATACTTTGGCGTTAGGATATGATTATTGGTGGAATTCTAGAAATACAAAAACATATATTTTTAGCCCATCTAATACAAATAAAGAACCAAAAATTATTATTGATAGAAACTATCAGGATAGATACAATGATCCAGGAAGTTTTGTTAAGAGGAGGAACTTTTATGGCAAATCTATACTAGCGATGAATAAGCAAAATCTTTACTTGATGGGAGATGGATTTCGTGATGATGGTCAATTTCCCTTTATAGATCAATTGAATTTGGAATCCCTTAAAAAAGTTAGACTTTACGAATCTAGTTTTAAAGATAAAAAAGAGGATTTGTTAGATTTCGAGGCAGACAATAACATGATCCTGACTCGCATTGAATCTGCATCAGAATATCCGAATTATTTTTTTAGGGATTTAAAAACAGAATCTCTAACAAAAATAACAGACTTTGAAAATCCATTCTTAAGCATAATGGATGTAAGTAAAGAAGTCATTGAATATAAGAGATCTGATGGAATAGATTTATCAGCCACATTATATTTACCGAAAGGATATGATATTAATAAGAAACAAAAGCTACCCATGATAATGTGGGCATATCCCAGAGAGTTTAAAGATAATAAGAGTGCATCCCAGATAACCCAGAACAAAAACGAATTTACATTCCCATATTGGGGATCTCCTATATATTGGTTAACTAGAGGTTATGTTGTTTTGGATGATGTTTCATTTCCAATTATTGGCGAAGGAGATAATCAACCCAATGACAATTTTCGTAAACAATTAGTCGATAATGCTTCTTCAGCTATCAATAGAGTATATGAATTAGGATATATCGACAAAGAAAAAGTTGCAATAGGAGGCCATAGTTATGGAGCTTTCATGGTTGCAAATCTTTTATCCCATTCTAAACTTTTTGCTGCTGGAATTGCAAGGAGCGGCGCATATAACAGAACATTAACTCCTTTTGGATTCCAAAGCGAAGAAAGAAATTATTGGGAGGCACCAGACACCTATTATAATATGTCTCCTTTTATGCATGCAGAAAAGGTTAAAACTCCCTTGCTCTTAATTCATGGTGAGGAGGATAACAACTCAGGAACATATCCATTGCAAAGTGAGAGGTATTTTAATGCTTTGAAGGGTTTAGGGGCCACTACTCGTTTAGTTATGCTTCCTAAAGAAAGTCATAGCTATCGAGCGAAGGAGAGCATAATGCACATGCTTTGGGAACAAGATAGGTGGCTTGAAAGGTATGTTAAAAATAAATAGACCTATTATACCATGATTGCTATCAAGCCCCACATTCGTGGGGTTTTTTGTTTGTGGGATGAGAGGTAAATTTTATTTAGAACTAATATTTTATATATCTAAA
>JAYPLH010000304.1:0-1652 GCA_038365355.1 Fidelibacterota bacterium | reverse complement strand
TTGATAATTACGATGTAATTTTTCCTGATGGGTTGAGAGTTTTTAATGCTTATCCCAACCCATTCAACCCATTCACATCATTAAGATATGATCTACCAAATGATGGTTTAGTTAATATCACTATCTATGATATGATGGGAAGGGTAGTTAAAACGCTTGTAAATGGCTCTCAAACAGCAGGATTCAAATCAGTCCAATGGAATGCCACCAATGATAGAAATGAGCCTGTATCGGCAGGATTATATCTATATACAATACAAGCAGGTAATTTTAGACAAACAAAGAAGATGGTCTTATTGAAGTAATGAAGAGTTATTTTAGAATAATGCTTGGGCGAGGAAGTAAACATGCCAAAGATTGCCATATGAATAGTTTTATAGGGGCAGACTTTGATATGGATTTTAGTTTTGAAAAATTTCTTCCTGACAATTGGAGAGAATTCAATAAAAAATACATTCCAGTATATTTAGAGAAAAACCCTGGCAAAAGTAAAATCGCTGCTGGTTTAGCATGTGGAGCTTTGCACACAGTTTGTAAAGGTATAAATCAAGGGGATATTATTTTATCACCGGATGGAGTTGGAGGCTATTTTGTAGGAGAAGTGAATAGCGATTACTACTATGAAGAGGGTAAAATTTTACCACATAGAAGAAAAATGACTTGGTATCCAAATACCATTGAAAGATCTTCTATGAGTCAGGAATTAAGACACTCTACTGGTTCTATCGGAACGGTAAGTAATGTTTCAAAGTATGCTGATGAGATTGAAGCTTTAATTAAAGACAATAGGCCATCTAAAATAATATCTACAGATGAAACAATTGAGGACCCATCTGTATTTGCCATAGAAAAACATCTCGAAGATTTTTTAGTAGCAAACTGGGAGCAGACTATCTTAGGCAAGAAGTATGATATTTTTGAAGAGGATGGAGAACTGGTAGGGCAACAGTTTTTGAGTGATACTGGACCAATTGATATACTTGCAGTAAGTAAGGACCAAAAAGAAATATTAGTCGTAGAGCTAAAAAAAGGTAGAGCTTCAGATGTAGTTATTGGACAAATTCAAAGATACATGGGCTATGTACAAGGTGAGTTATGCGAAGATAATCAAATAGTTAAAGGTATTATTATTGCTCTTGAAGATGACTTAAGATTGATGAGAGCTTTGTCTGTAACGAAGAATATTGAGTTTTATCGTTATAAAGTTGATTTCAAACTAATAAAATAATATTTAGCCTTTATTTAATTGAATAAGTCTTTTTAGTACTCGTTTAATTATGTCATTCTCTATGACGTATTCCCAGTGACCTTCAACAAATCTTTCTACTCTATCACACCAAGTAATAATTGTCTTTAGTTGGTTTATAGATGCTTCTTCAATTTTTCCTGGCTCAATCATTTCTTCAGAATAATTATCAACGTATTTGTAGTCCTTCCAATGCTCTTGGCTTGCTATTTCAAAGAATTTTATTACGGATGGATGATATGTATAGAACCCTCCAGAAATTAAATCGTCCTTTGGTTCGGTTTTTGATTTCTCAAACTCATTGCCATATAGCAATGTCAAAAATTAGTCAGCTCTTTTATACTTGTTTTCGATAGGATATTTTCTTTCACTTATCCTCTTTTTTATATTTTTTAAAATAATTATT
>JAYPLH010000059.1:0-8840 GCA_038365355.1 Fidelibacterota bacterium | reverse complement strand
GATAGTGACCATCCTATTAAAATAGAAAAAGACATACAAATTATAGAAAATATTGAGAATGATAAAACGAAAAATGAATTTAGGCAAGCTAGAGTAGGTCAAGGTAAATACAGGAAAGAGTTATTAGAACTATGTCCCTTCTGCCCTATAACGAATATATCCGATGACAGGCTACTTACAGCCAGCCATATTAAACCTTGGTCAAAATCAAATCATAGTGAAAAAATTGATCCATATAATGGGTTCATGTTTACACCTACGATTGATAGATTATTTGATAGAGGATATATTTCATTTACTAACGAAAAAAAAATTATGCTCTCGCCCTTTATTTCAAAAATGACATATTCAAAATTAAATTTAAAAGAAGGAAAAATATTTCACCTCCTCCCTATTGAAGGAAGGGAGCGCTACCTCAAGCACCACAGAGAATTTGAATTTGAAGGGTAAACAGATTTTCTAACTTTTTCGAAAAAGTTAAGTCCTTAACTTTTTTAAACCTCAAGTTCTATGTTTTAAGTTGAAATATTTATATATTTATTAATCATCAGGAGCGGTTTCTATTTAGAAACCCACCAACCGAGCTTAAAAGCTACGGTGGTTAGTTCCATTAAACGGAGGATGTGCCTTGAAAAAGGAAAAATGGAACCGCCTGAAATGGCGGTTTTTTCGTTTATAGACCTACCTGATGTGTTAACTCATGAAATAAAAAGGAGAACACATCATGAAAAAAGACAAACTGACAAAAGAAGCTCAAACACTTGATAATAAGATAAATGAGCTTGCAAAAACAACGACAAGAAAACTCAAACAGGTCCGATCAGAAAACTCTTATCAGTTCCATGGTAATGCTATCAAGCAAAAACCACCTGTAACAAAAAGACAGAAATGGATACTGGTAAATAAACAAGGTCGGCTGTCAGGGATTCTAGATCATCAAGCTTTTAACACTAGAGAAAGTGCGAAGGCATGGTTTCAACGGACTTCAGATATCTCAGGAGGCACGATAAAGATTGATGACTATTACTACGTGCTCAAAAATGACGAGTATAAGTTGTTAAAAGAGCTTGATGCTCTTGATAAGCTTGATGCACTGGATATGATTTCTGATTTGGATGTCAACTAACAAACTAAGCAAGCAAGGCTACTCATGAAACCTGGTTATTTCATGGGTAGCCTGAATCATGAATAGGAGTCAAATCATGAGCATAATTGAATCAGTAAAAAAAATAGAAAGCAACTTTATTCTAACGTTTAGGTTTTACATAGATGTTTTTAAAGCTGTTAAAAAAGAAATAAGAATACTTAAATCATTACAAAACCAACCTGTACCAAATGTGATAAGTAAAAAACAAACCCATACAGTCATTACTTCAATTAGAGAAAACAAATATTCTGTTTATAATGTTTTGTTAAAAAATTATCAATCATATCCAACCAAAGTGATTGTACAAGCCTATAAAATGAATACATGGGAAAATAAAATTATAGATGGAAAAATGTCGCCTGTAATTATTAAAGATAGATACATAGAACTATCGCCAAATAACATACATGAACTCATTGATGGATTACGAAATGCTGGATATAAATATTATAAAAATATCCAAAATAAATAACCGTTACCGTTGTGAAAATATAACTGGATTTGTAAATTTTATCGTCAATAAAGACTATTTTTGATAAGTTAGCTGATTCAGTTCAGATCACCCTTTCAGTACCCGAGTAAGATCGTTCTGCTGCGAGGGTCAGACGTTGGATTATGTGGGCTTCACCTGAATTAACAGGCATATAAAGTCCATGGTTTTCTCCGATACTAGCGAAAATACTTTTTGATATAAAGCCGTATATGGGTCGAATGAATGGAAAGAGAGATCTCATTTAAAGGGAACTGGTACGGTGGAAATTCCTAAAGCAAAGATTTTTTAATGGCCGCGCCTTTCAGGGAAGTCTTATGTGTTCTTGCGGGAGTTGAAGTGACAAGTCACTTCGAGAGTTTGTAAAAGTTCAGATTGGTTGAAAATCAACCAAATTCCGAAAATCACCTCTAGAACAAGGGGTGCACCTGATCAATATTATCTGGATACTAAAATAACAAAATTTTTGATGTAGTGTTTAATGTTAGGTTTATCTATATAACCTATTTGTCTTCATTTATACACAACTATTTAGATTGTTGTGGAACAAAAAATGCCGCAGGTCTGTATTATAGCTGTGCAAATAAAAGAATCACATGCCACCATAATACTATTGAGCATTCTGTTTATTTCTTTAACTACTAAGAAAAAAAATGTGCCCATCCCTGACAACCAAGTTTCAATAATTGAGTATTATCAAAACCCGATATATCGTTATAAGAAATTCCCTGAGAAAAATTGGCGAAAAAAACTAGAGATTGAAATAGATACAACATCTACATATAAAGATATTATTTCTAATACAGAATCAAACTTTGGTAGGGATTGGATGGATAGATATCGAAGTGGCATTCGATTTAAATTTAGCCCTCCATAATTATAGATAACTCCTAGAATACGTAACTAATTCTATATTTATTCGCATATTTAGTATGTGCTAGGTATGATAATTATTTGTTGAATCGGCTAACTAGGGTAGAATAAATGTATTAGTATAAAAGTTGAAAAAAATAAAAATAAAATGAGAAAGCTATAAAAAAATTTGTTTTGCTTACTACGGTGTTTTAAATATTCAGTAGCATGATTATGAAAATCATTGGTCAAAACTTTGATTTTCGAATTGTGTTCATTCATTGCATGTACTAAATCTTCCAAGGTCTCTGAGTTACTATTTTGCTTTTCATATATACTTTTAACTGCCTTATCGGTGTTATCGTAAAAATATTGCACCTTTTCCAAGACATTAGATTCCAAGGATGTATAATTTTCTCTCATTACTGAAATATCAGATTTAATCTCACCTTTTATTTTTTCTAGACTTTCAAGATCAGCATAAAATTTATTTAATCTTTCATCCAGTTCGTCAACCCTCTTAACATTTTCATTAAATTTTTCAGTAGCTATTTTGAGACCCTCATCCGTGGAATCTATTTTAGTTTGATTTTCAATTATTTTTTTATTTGCCTTATTTATTTCTTTCTGATTTTCATTTATAATAGATGCATTTTCTACAATTTTACTATTTATAAATAAAGAAAATTTTATGAATTGATTATTTAGATCTAAAGAATCAATTATTGTATTGGTATTTTTACCAGTAATACTATTCCAACTGTGTTTTAGGAAACCCTGGTTTTTTAAATTCCTCAAAAGATTTTCATTATTTTTTAAATCGTTAATGAAATTTTGAAGATTAAAGTTTTTGACAGATGAATCATTAACTGATATCATCGTGTCCTTATCTATAATTAGGTCCTCAGAATGAATGTCTTTTATTTCTTCAGGCATAGATAATTTTAAAAAATCACTTCATTTTTTTAATTAAATCCAGCTGAACTTTTCTTTTTTTATATCGGTCTTCTGAATTTTTTTCAATTTTTTTGATATCTGAAACCATTGTATGCGAAGAGACTAATAATTTTTGGTATTCTGTTTTTGCACCAATCATTAAGTTTACAAGCTCAACGTTTGCATTTGATAACATATAAAGTTTCTCTTGTATTTCTTGAGCACTTATAATTTTCCTTTTCAAAATCTTAATTAATGCAAAAAACATAATTAATTCTAATATAACTGGTAATCCTATAACTGAAAAAACTATTGCTGCTATTCCAGATACTGCACCACCTTTAACAAATTCTTTTTTATCTAGATTATTTTTCTTCACAACCAATGCGTATGCTGAGATGCTTATAACCGCAATACCCATAATAGGATTAAAACTAATTAATGACAAGACAGACATAGCGCCCAAAACTCTTGATAATGCCTTTATATCATCATTTTTTAAATGATACATTGCAGCAACAATCGATAAAGAGGAAGATAGTATTTCAAAAGTATCATAAGTCATTAAATCCTTCAACCATTCATTTGAAAACCCTGGTATATTATCATTCAACCATGCTGATGTTTGGTCATACCAATCTCTATCATAATTAAAAAATGGCATGCCCTCTACAGTGCTCATATCTTTAAACATTGCAGAGACATATCCAATTATTTCTTTAGAAAAAGAATCTGTATCTGATGCATTTCTTACAGCTTCCCAAGCACCTAAAGGATCATGTCCACCATCAAAAAGCCTATGAATACTGCCATGCTCTTTTGTAGCATTGTAAGCTGCATCCATAGCATCATCATAAATTGTAGAAGGTGTTTCAGTATAATGTTTAAACCATCTGAGTAAGTCATCCTGAGATAAATAACCCAGTCCTATTGAAGAAGTATATTTTTTCATATTTACTTTTGCTAGTTTGATTTTCTCCACAAATATAAACAAGATAATATTTGCAATGAAATTTGAATTAATGCTGAAATTATTTTAAAGTTTTATGAGAAAAGTCTTATTTGCTTTTGAAGGAGTTGAATTGACAAGTCACTTCGAGAGTTTGTAAAAGTTCAGATTGGTTGAGAATCAACCAAATTCCGAAAATCACCTCTAGAACTAGAGGTGCACCTGGTCAATATTAAATGAGTATCAAAATATTATAATTTTCATTGTAGTGTTTAATGTTACATGTAACTATAAATGAGTTTTTTGTACGTGACTAATCTTTAATACCAATCCTGCTTTGTCTCTGCATTTAACCATATTGAAGATGCTAATAAATCAGTTCCTATCCTGGTAAGAATTGTGCTACCTACAACTTTTTCCATGCCTTTAAATGTAGAATGAAAAGGATTCATTGTTTTTAATAATCCAGAATAAGTTTTCTGATCTTTCATTGTACTAGCTGCATTTAAACCTAAACCTGTTGCAGCTACGCCTCCTCCAGCAATAATAGGGCCAGAATCAGGAGTCCATGAGCCTTTATATTCCTCAAGAAATTCTCTAAACGCAAATCTTCCTAAAAATCGTTTTAGCATATGCTTTTTATATAGCTTCCATTGCTTAGAAGCTGTTTCTTTTGAAAACCTCGCCATATAATGAATCATGTATGATAATGAACATCCTCTGGGCTGGTTTGAGTATTTTTTACTACCCAATACTTCTGTTTTATATAAACCTGTTTTTTTATGCTTCATTTTTTGGTCCATAAATCCAATCCATTTGGATCTTAGATCTGAACTTATAGAGGTATTATTATTCTTATCATACAACCAAAGTGAATACAAAATAGCAGCCTGATCTGCTGACCACTTCATTTTAGCATAGGGTAATAAATCCGCATGGTAATTTGGATAAGAAAGTGAGTTTTGAATTAGATGATTACTAATTCTGCTATTCAAACTATCAAATGAAACAGAGCTTGTTATGCGCTTATGAACACCTAAAATTATGTTTAGGTGCTCTAAATAATACCCATAATGCCCTAAATGTTTTACTTCCTCTATATTTTTGCGGTATGGATTTACGGATCTATGAGTGGCTCTGTTTAACACCTGATTAATTAAATGACTATATTCATCACGATTATTTTTATCAAGACAATATAGGTTAGCTAACGCTTCTGCCATATTTGATAATGCTGCAATATCCTGCCCCCAACCTTTCTTAATAAAAGCCATGATGAATAACTCATTTTTCGTGAATCCATTAAATTTTGGTTTAGTTAAAAAAGTTTTTATTCTTTGATATCTAATATTTTCTTTGTCAAAACTCATTTTATGCTGCTCTCTTCTTTACATCTATTATTTTACCCATGTACCGAATTGTTCTAGGCTCCAAACCTGAATTTTTCAACCTCTCCTTGACCTTAGGAAATAATGTAATGGATTCTTTTTCTAAAGATTTCAATAACCCTGGCCATATATTAAACAGTTTTTCTTCAACCTTCTTTATTTTACCTTTATCACTAAATGAAACCATAACACATGCATTACAAGACACCTTTGACTCAATTAAATTTTTTAAAGCTACAAATGGTAGTTCATAACTATCTGATCTTGCACCTGTGAGCATCCTATATTCATCTTTATCAGAACCTTTGATTGAGACTCGAACGTGCAAATTTTTAAATTGAGCAAGTTCTTTAGAAAAAGACGAATCATTGCCTAAGGTAATACCATTTGTTTCTAATATATAAATGAATTCAGATTGATCTACTAGCTCTAATAACTCAAACAAATGATCTTTGCCTAAAGTACCCTCAGAGGCTGAAGCAGAAATAAGTTTGTGCCCAAACCGTTTAGCATTAGAGCTCAGAGCATCAAAAACTTGCTGAGGGGTGTAAAACCTGCCAGTGGAATGCGGCCTTCTGACAGGTTTATCACTAAAACAAAATTTGCATCTTAGGTTACAACCTACTTCAGTTGCTGATGTTGTTCCACCATAGAACCGAAGCGATCTTGCCAACCTAGCATACTTTCTTTTGTTGCCCCTGATGACTACGTCTTCTGTCTTTTTTGTCAAAAGAATAGGGTCGTAGCCATCAGGTTTGTCACTCTTGGAACGTACAGTAGAATGTACCATTACCAATTTTTCACTTTCGCTTTACCATAAAGCACACCATTTTGAATGGACGTAATTGCTTTAGTCACGCCTTTAATAGTTTTTCCCATAAAAGTCATGCCACCATTTTTTTCTGCGTCTTTCCATTCCATATCTAATAAATCATCTAAGAATTCTGAAGGCGTATATTTTGATTCCACTTTTTTTGCAGCGCGATGTAATCTCTTTAATGCTTTAGATTTATCCTTGTCTCCTAATTTTGATTTTTCAACTGAATCCTGGAGCATTTCAATTGTCTCATCATATGCCTTTGTATCAACGGGATGAGGTCTTCCATCTTTTCCTCCAACTGCAAATGCAAACCTGGAAGGATCTTCAAATCGTGAAGCATCTCCATGAATTACTTCGCTTGCAAGTGCAATTGATTTTAGTGTTTTTGGCCCTACTCCCCTAAGCATCATCAAGTCCTCAAAATTATCAATCTCTCTATTATACGCAAGCTGCAATACTGCGCCTAAGCGTTTTAGATTAACATCAGATGAGCGAATGTCGTGCCTGTCTGGAAGCGAAACTTTTTTATTTACTTCCATTATATCTTTTCTACCATCTTTTACAAGCTCCACCATGTTTTCTCTTAATCGTTTTGCTTTTGCATCTGCTAGATTCAAAAAGTCTGGCTCTTTTTTACCCACTATTCCAGTATGTGGGTTGCTCACGAACGATCTAACGGTTGGTGAATGCCAATGATATCTTCGTGCTCTTCGATTACTAGTGTTCATTCCTTGAGAAATTGCAGTCCACTCTCCCTCATCAGACAAAATAAAATACTGTTGATATAAATTATAACCATCTTGTACTGCGTTGTTATCTACCCTGCGTGCCATTTTACAAGATTGCACTAATTCATTTCCTTTTAAGCCATGACGATTTGAAACTGCTTTTATCTGATTAGGCGCGTACCAGCTAGATTTTCCCTTGCCGCCACAGATGTAAATTCCAAGCTCATGAGCCATCGGGTTAATTTTTCTTTTTAATGAACCCAGTACGGAAGCAGTGACTCCTGATGAATTCCAATGCATCCCCATAACTGAACCAAATGCCTGGAACCAATTCGGATCTGATAAACGAGTTAATACTTCCGATTTCCCATAATTTTGGGCAATGGACTCTATAATTGCAGAGCCCATATTGCCCATCCTTTGTGTTAGCCAATTAGGCATTTTACCAAAATGAAGTGGCATACCCATTATTCCTGAATTAATCATGTTATTCTCCTTTTTTATTTTTAATTAAGCTCGCGGTATATCATTATTTCTTTTTTGATATTCATCAAAAAGTTCATTCGCGTATTGTTCTTCTGGAGTGACATAATTTTCAATTGATATGATATCAATGGTTTCATCATTGTTTTTTTCAAAATATATATATTCATCCATTGATTGATCTTTTTCAGGCATATTAAGCAGCTTGTTTCGATGCCATACTTTCAGATCTACCAAATAATGTTTTTTCATATTTCCAAAAAATATGATTTTCATTTTTTGATACTCTATGACGCCAATCACCATTTGGATAACTTTTTTTCAACCAACTTTTAGTTCTATCTATAATTTCATTTTCTTCAAAATCATGATTCGAATGAATATCTTTCGAAGTGACCAAAACAAAATCACATTTAGCCATATTATCTTTTTCAAAAGTAATATTGATAGTTTTATCCTGCTGTCTATCTATTTGAAAATACATTGGATGCATGATGACTTCTTTTTTTTGATTGTTTTTCATTGTTTTTTTCTCCTTATTCGAGTGTTTTTTTGATACTGTAAACCCTTAATCAGACCCATTCCAATTAGGCGATTTACCATTGCAAGTTTTGAAACGTTTGAAAAATTTCCTGCCTCAATCATTTTTTCAGCAAATTTTAATGCTCTCAATCGTTTTGTTTTTTTAAGCACAAAACTCAAAATGAAACTTTTCCTTATATATAGTGGTTTTTTCCGCAAGGAATAGAACGCATCTTTTACCATTTGTGTTGGCATAAGTAAATATGAAGCAAAATTATCAGCCTCTGATTCTCTCGTATCTTCTCTATTTATATCTCCAATGTTACAAGTGCTTTTATCATCTTTTTCTGAACCATTAAGATGTAAAACGATATGCCCTATTTCATGTGCTAGTGTGAAATTTTCCATTCCTTCATTAAAAGAAACATCATTATTTATCTCAACAGTATTTGATTGAGGAACCAGTGCCCCATATACAGAACTATCGTATTTACCTTCAACATACTCTACACTATATCCTAAAAT
>JAYPLH010000058.1:0-8871 GCA_038365355.1 Fidelibacterota bacterium | reverse complement strand
CTGGTTGAAAGAAGATGTCTTGTACGACCTGGAGTCAGATATAAAATATGAAGGATACATAAACAGGCACCATAAAGAAATAAACCGCTTACTTAAGCACGAAAATCAAAAGATCCCTAAAAACTTTATATTTGCTTCTGTACCGGGCCTTTCAAAAGAAGCCCTGGAAAAACTGAACCTTGTTAAACCGGAAAACCTAGGGCAAGCAAGCAGAGTTTCCGGTGTAACACCGGCTGACATGTCTTCCCTACTTATCTTTCTCTCTAAATAAAAGTTTCACGTGAAACATAAAAATATTTTTCCTAGGGTTTTTTTTGAAAACATTTTAAGGGGGGGTAAGGTAATTGGTCTAACAACAGACTCTATTATTATAGCCTTACAGGAGTTGGCCTTATATGCCAATAAAAATATTTTAGTTTCGATAGAAAACCAAGAAGAAGCTTTTGATTTTTACAACAAAGGACAGGAATACAATCGCACTGTTTATACTTATTTTCCTGAAAGCGCTGCTGACAACAGTGTTCCTGGTTTTGAAAAAGAAAACATTCGGTACCAAAAAGAAAGCCAATTAAAGACATCTAGTTATAATGGTGTGGTTTGCGTTGGTACCCCTGTATCATTTAAAGAAAACATTGTTCCCCAACAATACAAAAAAAACATTAAAAAACTAGACCTCTTTGTCGACCTTAAATTAAAAAGAGAAACTTTAATAAATTTTTTAGAAAACCTCAGTTATAAAAGGGTAGATATTGTAGAAAACCCAAGTGAATATAGTTTTCGGGGAGACGTTTTAGATTTTTTCCCTTCTTTTTTCAAAAACCCCGTACGGGTTTCTTTTTTCTTTGATACAATAGAAAGTCTTTGTGGTTTTGACCCAGAAAACCAACAACCCACAGACAGTTTAACAAAAGTCAAAATAAAAGAGTCTTTTGAAAAACAAACCGTTGATAATATTAACCTTATAAAACACACTCGCCCTTCTCTTCTTTTTTTTTGTGATACAAACAAAGGAGAACTTAGTCTTTCAGGTGACCATTATAAGGAAAACAATTCTTTTTCTTTTTCTTCTGTTTCTATTGGCCAAGACTTTGATCACAAAAAAAGATCTAGTGTTGATGCTTTTTTAAAACACTTTAACCATGTTTATTACGTTTCAAGGAATAATAAAGTTCCTGATTTTCTTCAAGGGTTTTCTTTTGACTTGGTCTATGGCTCTATAGAAAACGGATTTTGGTCAAAAAACCAAGGGATCCTTGTTTTAAGTGAAAATGATTTTTTTGATGTTTATTCTCAATCTGGAAGATGGCAACCAAAGCAATCTAAAACAGCATTAGAAATCACGGCTAAAAACCTTTCTCGTTTAAAAAACGGTGACTTAATTGTACATGAGTCTTTTGGTGTCGGATTATATCGCGGTCCAATCGAAAAATCTTTTAAAATGGGGGTTCGTGAAGGTGTTGAGTTGGAATATAAAAACAACTCAACGCTTTTTGTGTCAATGGATCAGCTTGGGCTTATTCATAGGTACGTAGGTTCTGGAAAAAAACCACATCTTTCTACTTTAGGTTCAAAAAAATGGAAAAACGAAGTCAAAAAAGCTAAAGAATCTGCTAAGGAAGTTGTTTATGAAATTTTTTCCCTATATTCAAAAAAAAACACAAAGAGGAGTTTTAGCTATGATAAAGAAAACGATTTAGATGGAATTCTTTCTTCTTCTTTTTCTTTTGTGGAAACACCAGATCAAAAAAAAGCATTTGATGATGTTTTTGAAGACATGAATGGTGAAAAACCAATGGATCGTTTGATTTCAGGTGATGTCGGATTTGGAAAGACAGAAGTAGCAATAAGAGCAATGTTTAAAGCCTTTTTATCAAACAAGATGTCTGTTTTACTTTGTCCTACTACAATTTTAGCCGATCAACATTTTATAACCTGTAAAGAGCGACTTGCTCAATTTGGCGTTTCTATTTCTTTACTTTCTAGGTTTAAAACAAAAAAAGAACAGCTTAAAACTCTTTCAATGGTTAAGCTGGGCCAAGTGGACATTTTAATCGGAACACATCGGCTGTTATCCAAAGACGTTCAAATATCAAACCTTGGTTTATTGGTTATTGATGAAGAGCATCGGTTTGGCGTGAACCATAAAGAAAAAATTCGTTCTTTTAGAAACAACGTTGATGTTTTGACCTTAACCGCTACGCCAATTCCAAGAACACTTCAACAAGCTTTAGTTGGGTTAAAAAACCTAACCACGATTAAAACACCCCCAACATCAAGAAAACCAATTAACACAATTGTTAAATACTTTAACTGGTCGCTTGTTTTTTCTCATATACAGAAAGAAGTTAGTCGAAGAGGACAGGTTTATTTTTTATATAACGATATTAAAGGGATTCCATTTGTAGTAAAAAAGATAAAAGATCGTTTTCCGGAAAAAACAGTTGTTGGTGCTAGTGGAAAGATGGACAGCAAAAACCTTGAAGAGGTTGTTTTGGCTTTTTTTGATGGTTTCATAGATATTTTAGTTTGTACTACAATTATAGAATCTGGACTAGATGTAACAAATGCAAACACAATTATTATTCACAATGCTCAAAACTTTGGGTTAGCCCAACTTTATCAAATTAGAGGTAGGGTTGGACGAGGAAAAAGACAAGCTTCTTGTTTGTTGTTAATTCCCCATGGAAAAAAACTAGAAAAAGACTCCTATAATAGATTAAAAGCTATCGAGAAAAACACAGCCCTTGGAAGTGGACATGCTATTTCACAAGAAGATTTGGAAATACGAGGTTCTGGTAGTTTGTTTGGCTATAAACAAAGTGGCCATATTTCAGCTGTTGGTTTTGAGATGTATTGTGACCTTTTAAGAGATGAAATTAACATTAAGAAAAACCAAAAAAAGAATAATCAACAACCTGTTTTAATAATGAACACAAAAACAGAAATTCCAGTCACATATATAAAAAAAGAACAAATTAGAATTGATTATTATTACCAAATATCAAAAGCTAAACGACAGAAAGACATAGATAAAATTATTAAAAACCTTGAAGATGGTTTTGGTGTCTTACCGGAAGAAACCAAAACCTTAGTAAACACAGCTCGTCTTCGGGTTTTACTCACAGGTTCTTTAATTAAGAAAATAGAAGGTTTTAACAATAGGGTTGTACTTTTTTTTAAAAAACCAGAACCCGGTTTTGATATTGTTAAGTTTTTTCAAAGTGTTGAAAGTTTTAGACATAAAAACTTGGTAAATTACAAATATGAAAACAATAGCGAATCCGGTTTGAAAATATACTTTGAAACTTTTAAGTTTTTTCCATCGTTGAAGCTGTTGTTTTCTTTTATAAAAACAATAAAAAAATTTTTATAGATGGGTGTTTTTGTTTTTAATTTTTTTTTAATCTTTTTTTTGTTTTCTTGTGAAACAAAAAAAAAAGACGACTCAGATATTTTAGCAAGGGTTTCAGGAAAAACCCTAACTATAAAAAAAGCAAAAAGACTAAACAGAGGAAAATTATTAAACAAAGAAACTATTCCAAAAATAGTTTCAGATTGGATTACAAATACTGTTCTATTAAAAAAAGGGATAGAAATGGATATACACAAAGATAGTTTGTTGTTGCAAAAAAGAGATCTTTTTTTTAACAACTTAGTTGTTTCTTCTTTCCTAGAACAAAACCATCACTCTAAAATACATATTTCTAACAAAGAAATTTTAGATTATTATAATAAGAACAAAGAAGGTTTTTCTAGAGAAACAGATGAAGTTTTTTTAGAGCATTATTTCACAGAAAAGCCTACTTTTTCAAAAAAATTAAAATCTTTTTTTATCTTAAACAAAAAACCAGACATAAGTATTTCTGATTTTTTATTAGAATCTAAAACCGTTAAAAAAGGAAGGTCTTCAGACCAGTTTAACTCTATTATTTTTAATAATGAAAGCGATATTGTAGGTCCGATAAGATCTGACAAAGGATATCATTTTTTTAAAATATTAAGCAAATATAAAAAAGGATCTAGTAAAGGTTTAGAAATGGTATATGATGAAATTTTTCAACGGTTATATAAAAAGAAAGAAAAAAACCGTTCTTTGTTTCTCTTAGATAGTATAAAAAACAGTGAAGAAATTTACATAAACCCAAAGTATCAATAAATATGAAACTGCTTTTTTCTTCTTTAATCTTTTTTTCTTTAGTTTTTCCACAAAACAACCAAAACATTGATGGTGTAGCAGCAATCGTTGAAGAACATCTTGTTTTAAAAAGCGATTTGGCTCAAATGGTGAACATGTCGGTAATTCAAAATAAAATAAACCCCTCAAAAGATGTAGAAAAAATTAAAGCTTTAGAAAAAACTATTTTAGAATCCATGATTGATCAAAAAATAATTTTAAAAAAAGCGGAGTTGGATTCTGTTGTTGTTGATGAAAATGAAGTTAACCTCGCTTTAGACCAACAAATTCAAATGTTAATAGCTCAAGCAGGTGGGGAAAAGAAAGCTGAAGAAGCCCTTGGACAAAACATTAAAAGCTTTCGAAGAGAGTTTTGGTATGAAATGAGAGATCGTCTTTTGTCTGAAAAATACCAACAGCAATTAATTAATAATATAAAAGTAACCCGTACAGATGTTTTAAACTTTTACGAAACATATAAAGATAGCCTACCAACAATACCTTTAAAAGCTAAGATTAGACATTGTTTAATAAAAATCAAACCAAGTGATACTGCTAAAGAATCTTCTTTTTTATTTTTAAAAGATTTAAAAAATAAAATTAAACAAGGGGCTCTTTTTTCTGATTTAGCAAAAGAACACTCAGAGGACCCGGGTTCAAAAAATAACGGTGGTGAATTAGGGTGGGTGAAAAGAGGTTCTTTAGTTAAGAGTTTTGAAACAGCAGCTTTTACTTCTCCAATTAATCACATAACGGACCCAGTAGAATCAGAGTTTGGATTTCATTTAATTGAAACCTTGAAAAAGAAAGGTGATAAAATTTTGGTAAGGCATATTTTAAATATTCCTAAAAAAACAGAAGAAGATAACCTTTTGTTTTTTAATTTTGCAACAACCTTAAAGAATGACTCAATAAAAACATTTAAAGATTTTGTTTTCTACACTAAAAGATATTCAGACGACGAAAACACTAAAAAAGTAGGAGGTAGTTTAGGTTGGATTGATCCAAATAATTATTCGATCCCTGAAATAGGTTTAGCCATAAAATACATTAAAAAGGGAGAATGTAGCCCTCCAATAAATTCAAGTGCGGGTTATCACCTAATTTGGGTTGAAGATTTCAAAAAAGGTGGTAAACCAAACCTTCAAGATCATTGGTTTGAAATTGAAAACATGTCTTTAAATAAAAAGAAAATGGATTGGTATCAAGAATGGTTGGAGAAATCAAAAAAGGATATATTTATAAAAATAAAAATTTAGTTATCCACAAAAATTGAATTTTAACCTATCTAATAAATTAAGTTCCTCATTTTTAAAATAATGTATAAAACAATCTATTTATAAACATTATTTTAATTTTATTCACAGTATTTACAAATCGTAAAACTTCTATTATTGAAGAGTTTAGAAAGTTTTTAAAAATCTTATCCACATATTAACATTTAATATAAATAAAAAATATATATTCAATAAGTTACTAATAAATTATTTTCTATTTATATTTTAAATTTCTTTTTAAAAAACTTACATATTGGTATTTTGCTTAGTCTTATATAGCCTGTTAAAAGCTATTTATTGTTTATTAAAACTGTTATGAAATTTTCCACATCAAAATTAGAACTACAAAAAGCTTTACAAAAATTATCAAAAGCAACTCCTACGAGATCTACTCTTCCTATTTTAAATTGTGTTTTAGTTCATGTAAGCTCTAATCAAACTATATTAAAAACCACAGATTTAGAGATAACAATACAGGTTGAAATAGCTTCTAGTTATGAAGAAGAAGGATCTGCTGCTCTTCCTTTAAAAACATTGTTAGAAATAACTAATGAACTTCCAGATGTTAGGTTAACTATTTCCGTAGATTCGAATTATAAAACTACTATTGAAACAGAAGTTGGAAAATATGACTTAATGGGAAAACCATCAGAAGAATTTCCAGCAACCCCAAACCAAAAACATAAAAAAACGATAAACATTAAAGGTTTAATATTAAAAGAGATCATAGAATCTACTTTGTTTGCTGTAAGCCAAGATGAGCTTAAACCTTCATTAACAGGAGTTTTGTTTAAGTTTTTAAAAAATTCCTTTACTGCTGTATCCACAGATGGGCATAGATTGGTAAAACATGAAAGGAATGATTTCTTAAATGAAAAATTGGAAGAAGAAATTATTATCCCTAAAAAGTTTCTTTCTTTCTTATCAACTCAACTTTCTGATGAAGATATAAACATTTCAATTGGGGAAAGCTTCATTACTGCTCAATTAAAAAAAGATATAATTATAACAAAAATCATAGGTGAAAAATTTCCCGATTATGATAGCGTGATACCTAAAGACAACAACAAAACTTTTTTAATAGATAAAAAAGTTTTGCTTGGAGCTATACGAAGAGTGTCTATTTTTTCTAACAAATCAACTCATCAAGTAGCTCTTTTTTTAAACAAAGATAAAAGTTTTGTAACAACAGAAGACCCTGAAAAATCTTCTAAAGCAAAAGAACATGTTATTGGGGAGTTTAGTGGAGAAGAAATTACGATTGGATACAATTCTGAATACTTAAAAGATATTGTAAGCCACGTATCAGGAGAAACTGTTGAAATCAAACTAAATAATCCTGTTAGTGCTGCTTTGTTTGAAGAATCTCCAAAAAGGGAAAATGTTAAAAACTTAATGTTATTAATGCCAATTAGGCTTAATGATTAATATAAAAAACTTGGTTCCTTTTTGGCCATATCAAAACTCTCTCTTTTTTCATTTCGTAACCACGAAAAAAAAGAAATCACTTTTTCTAAGGGTATAACAGTGATTTGGGGTGAAAATGGATCAGGAAAAACCTCTCTTTTAGAAGCTATTTATATATTATCTTTGGGGAAAAGTTTTAAGACCCACAAACATTCTTCTATAATAAAAAAAGGACATACCAGATATATTTTGAAAGGTGACTTTTCTTATGGTGAAATCACAAACAGTATCGCTATTCAAATGAACACAAACAGCAAAAAAACAATTAAGGTTAATGGAAAAACAATAAAAAACAGAAAAGAAATAATTGGAAAAAACAATGTTGTTGTTCTATCACCAGAAGATCAAATAATTACAAAAGGAGGACCTAAAGAAAGAAGACTCTTTTTTGATAGACTTTTTTCAATTATCGATATTGATTATTTAAATACACTACAAGAATTTAATAGAGCGTTAAAACAAAGAAACGCACTTGTTCTTAACAGTAACCAAATCAAGGAAGAAAGTTTTTTACCGTGGGAAGAAAAACTATCTATTTCCGCGGTAAAACTTTGGGAAATACGTAAAAAATGTTTCTCTGACTACCTGAAATCTTTAGAAAACGTGGTGAGGGAATACCAAAAAGATTTAATTCTAAATGTTCTTTACATGGGTAAAACTTATACAAAAAAAGAATTTGAAAAAAAATTAAAACAAACTAGAGAGAGAGATTGTTTGTTAGGAACAACGTCTTATGGACCACATAGAGATAATATTAAGATTCTTTGGTCAGGAAAAGATATAAGAGAATATGGGTCTCAAGGAGAACATAAAATATCTTTAATCCTTTTAAAGTTAGCAGAAATAAACTTAATTAAACAGAAAACTGGAAAACACCCAACTATACTGTTAGATGATCTTTTCGCAAAACTAGATTTGAACCGAAGTAAAAAGTTGGTTTCTTATTTAAATGCTATTAAAACAGAAGAAAAAGATCCAATTCAAACAATTATAACAACAACAGATGTTCTTAATGTAGAGCAAAGTGGATTAATTCTGAATAATAAAAACGTTGAAACTTTTAAACTGGATCTAAATTGGAACATATAGCTGCGGCATTAAAAAAACTCATTAAAAAACAAGGGATGGAGAATGAGATAAACCAACAAAAAGCAACAGATGTTTGGGGAGAAGCAGTTGGAAAAAAAATAAAAGAAAACACAGAGCCGGTAGATGTTAGATTTGGAGTATTAACTGTAAAAACATCAAGTCCCGTATGGAGACAAGAGCTTCAGTTTCAGAAGGAAAACATAATTGATTCAATTAATAAAAGATTAAAAAAAACAACCATTAAAGATGTTAGGTTTATATGAATGAAAAAATAAAAGCAAAAGAATATAGCGCTGAAAACATTAAAGTTTTAGAGGGGTTAGAGGCTGTTAGAAAGAGACCAGCTATGTATATTGGAGATGTTGGTAAAAGAGGTTTACACCACTTAATATATGAAGTAGTTGACAACTCGATAGATGAAGCGCTTGCAGGTTTTTGCAATAAAATTATTGTGACCTTTAATAAAGATGGATCCGTAACGGTTGAAGACAACGGAAGAGGAATACCTGTAGATATACATAAAGAAGAAAAAAAACCAGCACTTGAAGTTGTAATGACGGTCCTCCATGCTGGAGGGAAATTCGACAAGGGTTCTTATAAAGTTTCTGGTGGGCTACATGGGGTTGGTGTTTCTGTTGTTAATGCTTTATCAGAATGGTTGTGGGTTGAAGTTAAAAGAGATGGGAAGGTTCACAGACAGGATTATAAAATTGGAGAACCCCAAAACAAATTAAAAACAACAGGTGTTGCAAAAAAAACAGGAACTAAAGTTTGTTTTTATCCAGACAACACAGTTTTTAAAACAACCATTTTTGAATATAGCATAATATCAGAAAGGCTTAGGGAGCTTGCTTATTTAAACAG
>JAYPLH010000303.1:0-1663 GCA_038365355.1 Fidelibacterota bacterium | reverse complement strand
GAATCATAAACAATACCAGCTCCAGCTTGAAAGTATGCAATTTCGTTTTTTAAAATCATAGTTCTTATTGAGATGCAAGTGTTTAAGTTTCCGTTAAAATCTATAAAACCAATCGCTCCTGAGAAAATACCCCTACTATCATTTTCTAATTCATTAATTATCTCCATTGCTCTTATTTTTGGTGCACCTGAAACTGTACCGGCAGGAAAACCACTTTTTAAAGCATCAAAAATGTTTTTATCTTTCATAAGTTTTCCTCTGACATCTGAAACGATGTGCATCACATGTGAATACATCTCAATATTCATTTTTTCTTTAATTTTGACACTATCAAATTCAGAAACTCTTCCAACATCATTTCTTCCTAAATCAAGCAACATCAAGTGTTCAGCTAATTCCTTTTTATCGTTTAACAAATCTTGAGCATTTCTTTCATCTTCAGTTGCATTTTTACCCCTCAATCTAGTACCAGCTATTGGACGAATTTCAACTTCACCTTCTTGAACTTTAATCATAAGCTCAGGAGAAGCACCAATAACATCAAATGAATCAATTTTTAAATGGAACATATATGGTGAAGGATTAATAGACCTTAATGCTCTGTAAACATTCAAAGGTTCTGACAAGGTTTTTCGCTCAAATCTTTGACTCAAAACAACTTGAAAAATATCGCCAGACTTAACATATTTTTTTGCTTTATTTACAATTTTTTCAAATTCACTTTTTTTAAAGTTAGAGATTGTAGGAAATGATTTTGTGACCAATGGAGTTCTAAATTCGTGATTCGAATGTAATAAATTTCCAATAGAATCAACTCTAGAATTAGCCTCATCAAAAAGTTCATTTAAATTTTCACTTCTTTCAAGATTGACGTTTGATACTACAATGGCGTCACCATTTAAGTGATCAAAAACTATTATGTCTTCAAAAAGCATAAATTTTGAATCAGGTATTTGTAAATATTTCGTTTTTTTAACTGGAACATTTTCGAAAAAATCAATCATTTCATATCCAAAGTAACCAACAATTCCTCCTGTAAAATGTGGAAGTTGATCTAGTTTTTGGCTTTTATGTGAATCATTTAAATTTTTCAAAAAATCAAAGAAGTTAGCATCTATTTTTTTTCGTTTACCATTAATAACCTCAAATAAAGACCTCTGGTCATATTCAAAAATCCTTGATGGATTTATGCCAACATAAGAATATCTACCATTTTTCTTTGCTTTCTCAACAGATTCAAGAATGAATCCGTAATCGGAGTGCATTGATAAATTTGCCCAAGCTGCAGTAGGTGTAATCGTATCTGCCATTATTCTTTTGAAAAAAGGCACAACTTTTCTTCCATCTTTTGCAAGCAAGTTAAATTCTTTTTTTGTTAATTTATTTTTCATTTTATGTAAAAAAAAACCCCGATAAACGGGGTTTCAAAATCTTGTTTACATGAACTTGGCTTACAAGACAGATCCCCCGACTTGAAAATACCACTTCCATGTTTTTGAGTTATTTTTCACGAGAAAATATTAAAACATAAATTAAAATTTTGCAAATACTTATTTTGATTTGAAAATCATTTTAGAAGATTTTGCTTTGTCAAGAGCATCATAATTAAACATGAACGGTTTAAATTCTCCATTATTGTACATGTCAGTTTGATCATCATAGT
>JAYPLH010000057.1:0-8990 GCA_038365355.1 Fidelibacterota bacterium | reverse complement strand
ACAGGTATATGATTTGCAGTTGGAAATAAATCTGATCCATAAAAAATAGTCTGATTCCCATCTGAAATGATAGGATGCATAAGTCCAAGGGTATGACCATTAGAAAGAAAAATATCCACCCCTTCAATAAATGATTCACCTCCATTGACAATTTCTAACATTCCGTTTTCCAACAAGACTTTCCAATCATCTACCAAAAAACTACCAGCATCTTTTTGACTAGGATGATTGGCTAACTTCCAATTTTCTTTTGAAACCCAATATTTTGCATTTGGAAAAGTAGGAACAATCTTGCCTTCATCAATTTTTGTATTCCCTCCAACGTGGTCAAAATGCAAATGAGTACATATAACATCTGTTATATCTTCTGATGTATAACCAAATTTATTAAGCGAGGTTTCTATGTTATAGATTGATGTGTCAATCTGATATATACGTTTGTATTTTTCTTCCCATTTTGTCCCATTACCAGTATCTATTAATATTTTTCTTTTATTATTTACCAAGAGTAAAGAACGAGTAACTAAATGAATACGATTTAATTCATCAGCAGGTGAGAATTTTCTCCACATAGTTTTTGGAATAATCCCAAACATAGCTCCCCCGTCTAAACGGAATTCAGATGTTTCTATGCTGTATAAATTATAGGATCCAATTTTCATAAAGAAAAATATGAAAATCTGCTTACTAGGGTTTCAAAAGTATTTGCATCACTTTTTTTCATTATTGAACGTAAAGCTTCTAATGTTATAATGTCCATTAATTTTTGACTTTCAGGCTTCTCCATAGAAATTATTTTTTCTGCTAAAAAAATAAAAGAAATAGACTTTTGAACAATTAATTGAGTTTTATTCATTGACTTTTTTTGCTTTAAAAAACTAGTTTTTGATAACCAATAACTAATTTCTCTGTTGTAACCAGAACTCCTTGTATAACTATCTTTTAAAATTCTATACATTGCACTAAATAAAACTAAATCTCCACTTTGAATTATATCATTCCATAATATATCCAAATTAATTTTTTCAGGACTGTGAGGCTGAGGCAACTTTTTATTCTTTATATAATTAAACAATGAACACGTGAACGTCCAATTATCCTCTTTACGTTCTTGAAATTGATACGCTCTTAAAATATGATATACAAATAAAGCATTCTGCGGACAGTCTTGTAAAGCTAGTTCTGCTATTGCATCAAAAGCTCCTCTGGATTGGTCAGAAGCTAAAAAAATTTCAGCTAATAAAGATTCTGCCTTACACCATTGACTATTTTGACATGCATCCTCCAACTCCCCTATAAAAGCTGTCTTTACTACGCCTTTTTTTAAGGATTGAT
The DNA here is from genome assembly GCA_038365355.1 of Fidelibacterota bacterium. Lineage (GTDB taxonomy): Bacteria > Fidelibacterota > Marinisomatia > Marinisomatales > UBA1611. The sequence goes on along the minus strand of JAYPLH010000057.1, from coordinate 7,655 downwards.
CTAAAATAGATTGATCACTATCTCTAATATCAAATTGAAATAAGTATTCAAGAACAAAAGAAAGTAGTTTAATTGAAGGGTTCAGCCTATCATCGCTTATAAAGTTTTTTATTGCATTGACAATACATACAGGATGTATTGAAGAATGGTTGCTATCTACCGATACACTAAAAAATATTAGATCATGAAGAGTTGAAACTAATTTCTCTTCTGCTAAGTTTGTTTTTAAATATTCTAGACTTCCCTGTTTATCTTTGGATAACAATCTAGACCGAAAACTATTTTCAGCCACATTAATCACTTAGTTTTTTTCAGAAGAAGGAAGATATAAAAATAATTGTACTGAAACACCCATCCCTCTTGAAAATTGAGTTGGCCAATGAGGCTTTTCTAGATCTTTATGTGGATAATCATCACTTGAAGACCACCCTGCTTTAAGGTCATGAAAATAACCGGTTTCAAACCCCCATTTTTCTCCAAATCTTCTCCCGAAAAGGAACCCTAATCTAGTACTTACTTTCGAACCGCGACTACTAGGATTATTATAGGTTCCATCTGGGATTACCATCAATCGAAAAGCTCTCCATCTAGTCCTAATCGGAGGTTTTAAAAAACTTAATTTTTCTTTCTTATGCACCTTAAACATGTAATAAGTTAGATCAAGGCTAGAATTTGGGGATATACTATAAGCAAGATTTAGCATATCCCACCTACGGTCTTTTTTCATTAATAATCTATTTATATCGATTCCCGTACCAGAAATTGGTATACCAAGTTTAAAACCAACATCAGTATAATTATTCAAGGAGTGACGCCACCATATAGTAGGGATTATATTTTCTACTGAAAAAGAAAAACCCATTTTGGTTTCACCTTCTTTTGGTACTTCCGGCATAACTGGAGGATGAGATGTACATGCACCAAAAAACAAAATGAGATAAAAAAATAAATAAATAGATCTAATCTTAATCATGGTATTTATAGTAATAATAAATGACTTATTTTAAAAAGATCATCTTTCTACTGATTAGAGCTGGTGGCAGATGATCTACTTCTGCCTGCAAGGTAATAAAGTAAATGCCTGATGAAAGATGTTCAGCATCCCATAAAAAATTATAGGTCCCAGAATTATAAAATTCTTTTTCAAGGATCCTATCCTGTACCCTACCTTTAGCATCGGTAATGTATAATGATAATTTTGCATTTTCAAGTAGGTCAAAAGTGATTTTTGTCTGACCATTAAACGGGTTAGGATAGTTTTGATACAAAACAAAGAGTTGTGGTACTAATTGAGAATCATAATTATTTTGACTTATTACATTGGTTGATCCGATGGTATTTACATTAGCCCCAGCCCAGGGACCAATATCATTTAACCTAGCTATGGACTTTGAAATAGTATCCAGTATAATAAATTCATGAGTAATGGTTAAAGAGTCATTTAGACTTTGTAATTCAACAATTAATAAAGAGTCAAGTTGGGGCTCAATACTCAAAATAGAATCAATATACTGTGTTTTAAAACTATACCCAGGATCAATATTCCAGAAAATTTCATCCCCAACTTTTATAAAATATTTTTCATCCAATCCTGGTTGCACGGCTAACTCTATTTCTAATGTCCGAAAGTTCGCATTCCATATTATTTCATTAAACCAAAGAAATGATGCATCCCTTTTTATTTTAATAAAATTCTTATCGAGATATGTTTGCGGTATTATATCTCCTTCTAAAGTGTATAATATTGATCTATTCTTTAAAACAGGTAAAGTTTGTACAATCGAATCGTCAACCATCAAACTAACATAATTCCAGTCTGTTGGTATGTTAACTACAAAATTATAAACATCACTTACAATAAATTTTTCTAAATTGACATATTCATCTCCAGATAGGATATACCATTCTTTTGATTTTTTTTCATCTTCATGAAATACACTAAGCATTATTTTTGAAGTATCTGGAAAATTATTTTCAGATGAAACAATTCGAAAGGGATCCAATGTATTAAGCATCTCTATTGAACTTGGATACGTATTATACAATATCCTCCAATTGCTCCTAATAGCAACAATAGTATTATAAATTTGTTCATCCCACATTTCAGGAGTCAAAAAAAAATGATTCCTATATAAACTTTCATAGTCCATTATATCATCATAAAAATTTGAATTTGAGATAATATCATTTGTTTTATCTATTGTTTCTGAAAGTGCATTAAGTATTGGAGAAGGAAACTTTTCTATCCAATTATAATCTTTAATTTTCTCAGTGTGTAAAACTTCAAGTAACTGACTATAGTTATCTCCAATTTGAATAGGTAGTAATCTATCCTTTATATGCTTCACCAAAAGGTTAGAAACAGATTGAAGATTCTTATTAAACAAAAATTGATCTTGAATTAAATCACATGAACCAAATGGAAGGTTTTCTGAGTTAACTGAAAAGAATTTATCTTGGATATCTTGGATTACTATTTTATAAAAATACCTCTCTCCAAGATCACAATTCGTTTCAAGAAAAAAAAGTGTTTCTGATGGCAAGACTGCTATTTCTTTAAATTCTATATCACCGAATTTTTGTGAATAGATTATAGTATTTTTTCCTTTTATAGAGTCTGGAACAGACCAATGTAATAATATTGACCCTTCCCCATTATAAACTGAAAAATCTATAGGAATAGTATTCTTATTACTATTCTCAGCAAGAGCCAAGCAATATAGCCAGATAACTATGCAACATACTTTTTTTATATTATTTATAACATTTATCATAAAGATGACAATTGGGCGAGACGTAATTTGTATGTTTATTTAAATGGAGACAAGGATATTCCCACTAAAAAATTTATTTTAAATATGTTATCTTTTTATATCTAGATTCATTTTTATCATTTGTCAACCTAACTAAATATATTCCACTTGAAAGATTGTTGGGTTCCCATGAAATAGTTTGTGTTGAGTTGAAAATTTTTCCTTTGAAAATATTTTGTACATACTGGCCGCTAAATGAAATTATCGAAACATCTGTAATCAATTCCTCAACAGCAGTGATTTCAATATTAATTGCTGGATTAAAGGGATTGGGATATGTCTTCAAAACATTATAACTTACGGGATAAGCTTGAGCATCACCAATGTTAGAGCTAGACCAATAATTTAAAGCTTCTGTAGCGTCTATAATACCATAACCATATGTATTGTTTGGACTATCAGCTATAGAAGCTGTCATTAAAATAGCCTCTCTCAACTCCATGGGTGACAAATCAGGTCTTGCTTGTCGAATTAGAGCTATTGCACCTGCGGTAAGTGGGGTAGAAGACGAAGTTCCACTGGCTGTTACATAATCTGTTGTATTATTTGAACTCACATGCCAAACACTCACTCCCATTGCACAAACTTCAGGTTTAATTCTTCCATCAAAAGTTGGACCGCGAGAACTAAAACTAGCAATTTCGCCAATATTATTTACTGCCCCTACGGATATAACCGAATCAGCATCTGCTGGTGCTGCTATATAATACCAATCAATATTAGCCCAATTTCCCGCACCAGTGACACAGACTAAACCTAATGAAACTGCAATATCAATTGCTATAGTTGTAACAGCAGTGTTACCATCCATATCTTCATACTCATACCAATCAAAATAACCCAATGAAATAGAAACAATATCTGCACCATTTTGTTCTCCCCATTCCAGACCTGCAACTAAATTATCCTCCTCCTGCTGAATCTCTTGGGAGACATCTTCTGTTTTCGCAAGTAAAAATTCTGCATCAAACGCAGTGCCTAAAAGTTCACCTGGCATATTTGCAGCAATAAGAGATAGAATTTTTGTTCCATGCGAATCTTGATTACTATTTTGTTCGTCATCATTTTGATTTGCTGTTTCTGAATCATTGTTTATTACATCCCATTGATCAATAACATTAATATTCTGGAAAGCATTATGTGATAAGTCAAACCCAGTGTCAATTACAAGGATTCTTACCCCTTCTCCAGTATACCCCTGATTATGCAACTCATGGACATTTATCTGTTGAATCTGAGTTTGTGCATTACCATAATCAAAATCTCTTGAACTAGGATGGATATCTTCCCCTGCTTCAAAATATTTTTTTTTATACCCTTTTACTGATTCGATTTTTTTTACAAAAGGAAACATGGCAATTGAATCTAAGTAGTTTTTAGAACAAGTGACTGATATTGCATTCAACCACCGACTTTCATTCTCAACTGTTATACCTAGGGAACTAATAGTATCAATGTAAGCAGAGTTTATTTTTAAATCATACCAATTATAGTCAATTCTTGATCCATGTTTTAATCTTCTTTGATGAGCCTCCTGTGTCGCATTTATTTTCTCTGATCCATCCTTATCTTTAAAGTAAATCCAAACTCTATAATCATTCCCTCTTTTACCAAGTTCAAGTGCTTTTAAATCAATTTCTTGAGAAAAACTAATTGACATTAACAAAACAGATAAAATAAGCCTTTTCATCTATAAACCTAATATAATATTGGAAAGACGCAGAAGATCCATGATATCTAATGTTCCATTGCTATCAAAATCACAAAAAAATAATTGCCTTTGGCTTGGTTGATTACCAAAAAGCAACAAATCTGCTAACCCTAAAATATCAAAAATATCCACTCCTGAATCTGAATTAAAATCACCCATTAATCCAGAAGGATACCCTAAAATTTGAAAATTATCCAAAGAAAAACCATCGCCTTCAACAAAGTTATCTGAAGTCTGAATGAACCGGAATCCTGTAATTTGTAATCCATCTAAATGATCCAAATAAATAGTTTCTTCTACCCAGTCTTCTTGAAGACCATCATAACCGTGTTCACCAAAGGCTTGAGCAGGTTGCCCCGAACCAGTTTCTGTATATTGACCTGATAAGCTAACCCAACCTGAATCAGTAATCAGTGCCTGAAATCGAACAAAATCATAGCTTGGCTCAATATCCCATTTCGCATTGAATTTTATAATTGGGTTAGATACAAATTGAAAATCCACCTCCCTTATGTATTCAGCAAAAGTTTCCTGACCATCTTGATAATCACCATCAGGACTATCTGATAATGCATGAAGGCCATCAAACACATCACTGGAAAGTCCCCAATCACCATTTACATCCCAATCATCTAAACCATTTTCAAAATTATCAATAGATATTATTTGTGGCTCACCAATAAAAAACTCAATAGTGTCATTTCTTACAAAACTATTTTCGCTATTTAAATTTATTATGATACCCGATGAAGTACCTGGAGTTGCATTTTCAGATACAAAAAACGTTAATGCTACATCATCTGATTCTCTAGCATCTATTTCACTCATAATAAAAGGTTCATTGTCAAAATAAATCCAATTGTTAAGCGGTGTAAAACTTATTTCAATATCACCACCAGAGTTAGTAAGGCCTCTATTCTGTATAAGAATTTCAATATCAGCCTCAGTACTTGGTAGAAGAAATTCTTCAGAGATTTCATACGAATGAACTATAATATCAGATCCAGCCACAAAAGAGAATATTTTATTTGGATGAAATTGGTCTATACATAATTGCTCAACTTCATCTTCAGAAGGCCAAAAACCTTGAGAATAAGACCCAACTTCTGGCACATATGATATTAGGCCTTGTTCTCCATAAGTCCAATCAACAGCATCACCATTAACAGTATAACCAATTGCATCTAGTCCAGTACCAACAAAAAAGCCATTGTGCTTAGCCATTTCATGACCAATTTCCCTGTGGGTAGTGAGATCAGGTTCATCTGGATAAGAACCATCTCCAAAAGCATGAATATACACATTCCAAAATGAATGATAATGCAGAACGTTTTTAAATTCACGATCTAGAATAAAGTTACGAACAGCTTGTGTCTCGGGTTCAGAAAACGCAGATTCACCTCTATAAATATCTGAGCAGGGATCTGGAGATGAACCTGTATTATTAGCTCCCCATCCAAAAGCAAAATTCCTATTTAAATCAACACCTCTAGTTGTCCCATTACCGCAATTTGTATTTCTACGGTTTTTCCTATGCATCCCTCCACCAAATGGTTCAATTTGCTCGTTAAAAACGTACCCATCAGGGTTAACCACTGGTACAAACCACATTTCCCTATTATTTACCAAATAAGTGAACTCTTCATCAGAATTATAGCCTTCTGCAAGTTTCTGAACGAAATAAAAAAGATTCATCATACTTAATGGCTCTCGAGCGTGAATTAATGAAGTGTATAGGACCTCAGGCTCGTCCTCATCCACATTGGGGTTATCTGAAATTTTAAATGCCCAAATATCACGGCCTTCAATAGACTGGCCTATTACTAATCTTTCAGAAATAATATTTGAATATAAATTTAATAATTCGTCAAAACGATTATTTAACTCATCCCAAGTATAATTACCTTGCATAGATCCCAAAGGAAAATTGCGAGATACTGCAGGTCTATTCCTCTCTTTATAAAAAGAAGTAAGATCAGGGACTAAAATCTCTAGTTCTAGTCCTTTGGATAGCAAATAAGTTGTTTGGTTTTTAGTACAGGTAAGATCAACATACACACCTCTTTTCCCTCCAATATGATCTAAGGGAATCCCTTGGCTAGCTACAATTGCAATATTTGAGGGAGATGGATCATACAACCTTATGGATTGGTAAATATCCTTACCAAAAATTAATGAAGTAAAAACCCATAGCTTTACCAAGTAAAAAAAACTTCTAAGCATTGAGACTAATAAACTGTGGATTTAATCCAGTCGGTTGTTACTGACTTTGGCCTTGTAATAGGTATACCTAAAGCACGTTCCCACACCATTTGCGATATCATACCCATAGATCTTGAAATGCTGAAAAGGACTGTGTAAAAATTGAATTCTTTTAATCCATAATAGTATAATAAAGACCCTGATGCAGCATCTACATTCGGCCAAGGGTTTTTGGCTTTACCATGCTCTTGTAAGACGTCAGGTACAACTTTAAACAATAAATCAACAATACCAAAAACCTCATCATTTTTAATATGATCCTGACCAAATTTTACAAAGGCAGAAAACCTCGGATCGGGACATCGTAACACAGCATGACCATATCCCGGAATCACCTGTCCATTTTTCAACCTATTCCAGCAATATTCTTTCAACTGCTTTGAATTTGGAAGACCATTAAATTCATCGCGGACACCTAAAACAAACTTTAAACATTCTTGATTTGCAAGTCCATGCAATGGACCCGCCAATCCATTTAACCCAGCAGAGACAGCGTAATAAGGGTCGGATAATGCTGATGCAACCGTATGAGAAGCGAATGCGCTTACATTCCCTCCTTCATGATCACAGTGTAGCATAAAGTATAACTGCATTAATTTATGAAGGTCACCAGACTCATCTGGAAGACCTACCATATGTACAAAATTCCCAGACCAGTCCTTATTTGGATCTGCATCAATCCGCTCTCCTTTGTTAAAACGCATACGATAAATTCCAGCGCCCAGACATGGTAATTTTGCAAGTAGCCTAATTCCATCATCCAAAACTGCTTCCCAATATTCTGTTTTTGGCATTCCTTTTGAATATTTTTCATAAAACACACTTTCACCTTGCATAGCCAATATACCAGTATTAAACATTGTCATTGG
>JAYPLH010000056.1:5636-9002 GCA_038365355.1 Fidelibacterota bacterium | reverse complement strand
GGAGTAATATCTCTTACCATGCTAAAATTTATGTTCCCGGGTTCGCTTTCTGCATTGTCATGGTCATTTATGAATTGTATTTCATTTAAAATGGATAGACTATCATACCAAGCCAACCAATCATCACCAATAGGTAATCTATAGGAAGCCCACTCCCCAATTGGATTTACTCCCTGGTATACTGGTATCCAGTTTTCAATATTTAAAACTTCAGATCCAAAAAGTGCGTAGCGTATATGGTTGGTACCATTTGAAAATCCTATCGCTTGAATCTCAGAAAGGCTATCTACTTTTGCAAAAACTTGAAGAGTGGTTCCAGAATCTAAAGAAAAAGGTTCAATGGATATTGATTTCCATGTATTTCCAAATAGAGAAAGCGTAGGACTGTTTCCAGGAAAGGTTTGATTTGTATCTATAAAAAAGTTATCAATATCTTGATCTTCACCAATTATACTTGAAAATGAAATATTATCATTAAATGAAACTAACGTATCTGGTAAACCATGGCCTGGTAATCGGTTCGTAACGGATTCAGACCATTCACTTATATTATTAAAGTAATCAACTGCTCTAGCTTTTAGCCACCATTCTTGTGTATTACTTAGACCATTAAGAAATTGTTCATCTTCTCGCATATATTGTAGTCTATTATAATCAGCGTAGTCAAATATGATCGGATTATTATAAAGTGTGTCCAGATCTGCATAGATTTGATATGATTTAAAATTTGTATCAAAAACAGGCGACCAATTGATATAAACTTGATCAGAGTTATCAACATTATATGCTGTTATTGATTCAATCCTGTTTGGTCTGATAGTGTCTGGAACTGTTTCCCAATTATTTAAGTATTCTAAAATAGCACTAATAAATGGCTCATAAAATTCAAGGAGCATTTGGAAATTTTGAATACCAACTGGATAAGCTCCATTGTTATAGACTTGTGAATCTGAAAATTCAAGTTCATCAAATAGCATAGGTTTCTCATCTAGTTCAACATGAACCCATGGCTCATATACTGAGAGACTGTTAAATTGAGACTGTAGAGAAAGCATTTGAATCCCATTAGAAGGGCCTTTGAGTTCTGTTGCAAGTGTAATTGGGAATTCATCCGATCCATTATCATAAACACAAGCGTCATCATAAAAAACTTCATAATAATCAGTCACATGTAAAGGTTCAGGATTTCCAAATTGATTTATATCAATGGGATATTCATTAGTGAAGTTTACAATATCAAGATGATCATCAGTTATGTCCCTAATTGGCTTGGTTGTAAATGAATTCTGTCCGCCTGCCGCCATTATAATTGATTTACGATTTTGATGTGTCAGATTGTCAAAACTATGTATAGCAAAGACTAGAGGCCAATGTGGATTTACTCCAACGAGGGGATCTGTTATTGCATCTTGAAATTTTTGAAAAACTGTATATGGATAGCGTGAAGGATCTGAAGTAGATTTACTATTTGAATAGTTGCCGATCTCACTCCAGGAGAACTCTCGACCAGCTCCAGCGATCATGAATCCAAATGAGTCAGATTTAAGAAATAGATCAAGTGCTATGTAAGGAGCGATAAAATCATCGCAAGGGTGAGGAACTTGTATTAGTATTTGTTCTCTTAACGCATCAGGGCTGATAATATAAAGTCCCCATCCATTTTGAAATCCTCCTATAATATCATCACTTTCTAATTCTGGGTTGTTGTAATCAATATAGCTACTATCTAGTTGTTCCCTTAGTAAATGAAAAGTTTTTCCATATGTAGTGTCTTGGAAAATCACCAATTCATAAAAAAAAGATTGAATGGAGTCCTGTAAAAGAGAATCCACATAAGTGGTATCACCTGCTACAAAATAATTAAAAATAGTTTCCCAATAATGTAGAGTGGGTGAATTTTCAGTTAAGACTCGGTGATTGCCAAAACCATTGGTTTGGATGTCTAACCATTCAGGTCCGTAATCATTAAATCCTGGGCTTGCTACGCCCTCAGTGACGTGACTTAACCAATTTTCGTAAGAGGTTTCGGGAGAATTTCCAGCTATAAATTCCGTTAAAGATCCTTGTTCATAAATTATTTCTGAAAAGACTAGATTTACAGAAAGAAGAGCAAGAATTAGATGCTTCATTTTTATTAGAAATAACTATAATTGTGTTTATTTTAAATAAATAATCTTCTCTACGCTTTTTGAGTCTGTTGAATGTAATTTAACAAAATATACTCCGGTACTTACTTCTTGACCCAACTTATTTTTAGCATTCCAAGAAATATTATATTTTCCTGGAGTAAAATGATTCATAGAAAATCTTTGAATTTCCTTACCAAGAATATCATAAATTATAATTTCTGATTCTATATAATCAGCAAGTTGGAATGGTATCGTGATTCTGCCATTAAAAGGATTAGGATATGCAGCCAGAAGAGATGTTCTTTTAGGTAAAACTTGCTCCAACTCTTCCGCTGTAAGGTCTCCGATATTTTCTTCTCCAGGAGTTCCGTAGTCTTGAGAGGAAACCCAAGATGAAGCAAGAGCATTGTCCAGATCCGGATTAATCAGCTCAAGGGTAGGTCCATTACCATCGGGCTCTATCGGCCAAGGATCCGTATCATCATAAGAAACGGAATCTTTGAGGTTCCCTTCACTGTCAAAAATACGAATCTCATCGCCACCACCACCAAGACCAAAATCAAATGGTCCTAATACTTGCTCAATATTTGGAAAGCTAGTATTGAAAAGATCAGGATATCTAGCAATGATTAAATAACTATTGCTGTTTAGCATCGTTGATTCAGGAAAATTATATACGTGATCATCATTATCATCTTTAAAAATCCATCCTGACATATCAAGGTCTAGCTCTCCTGAGTTAAATAGTTCTATCCAATCTCCAGGATCAAAATCATCGGATGAGTTATAATTAATTTCATTTATCACAACATTGCCTGATGTCAATTCAGTGGGAGTAAATATTGCTGTAAGAGTAAAAGGGTTTGTGATATCAACATGGATTGTATGATTTGAGTCTGGAAATTCAAGCCAGTGGCTGAAAATAAATCCATCATTCGGTTTTGCACTTACATTAATAGGAATACCTGGAAAATAATATCCTGACCAGGAACTTTCCTCAATACTAAGAGTGTTCAAATCCACTGATCCTGCTTCAACTGGAGAAATATTTATTGTTAATTGGGCAAGGTTAGGTAGATCCAATTCATTCCTTAAATGATTAATTGCATAGGACCTTCTATTGTTGCCAAAGTTTTCCATAATATTTAGTCTTTCTTCCCAGTTGATAGCAGAATTAGGCCAATTACCATTATTGTACCATCTTGATCGATGAGTAGGGATAACACTTTCAATATTT
>JAYPLH010000056.1:0-5536 GCA_038365355.1 Fidelibacterota bacterium | reverse complement strand
CCAAAATCGGTATCATAGAGAATCCATCTCCATTTTCCACCAACTCGATGATCTCGCCAAAACTTAATATTATTTCCAGGCCAATCTCGATTATCAATAAAAATCTGAAATGCCTGATAACTCATATATGATTCAATATCTATCCAGTTTTCAATTGCATTCTGAACCAAGGGGTCATTCATTTCCTGATTTTCAAGATAGTTTATCAAAATTTGATAATCAGCATTGGTTCCATGGACAATATTTTCTTCGTTAATACCCTGAATATCTAACAAATCAATATGCTCGGGTGCTATGGAGTGATTGGAAGAGATAAAGTGTTCATTAACTTTTTCTCGAATATTTTGAATTCCCCAAAATTCGCCATTTAAAAATAAAAGTGCAGGTCTGTAACGTTGATGGTCAATATTTAGGTCATCAGCAATACTGGTTATAAATCCGTCTCTCATCACGGTTGATTCCCAATCATTTCCTGAATTACGTAAAACAAAAGCCTCATATTCATCTACATCGGAATCAGGGAATAGTGAATATTCAAAACTACTGGGACCATAATGACTTCTTGCGAAAATGGATAATGATTTTTGTGGAAAGGCCCTACTCCAACCCCCAAAAATTTTCACTCCTGCATTAGCAGCATATCCTGAGCCATCAGGTTCACGTATTTCGAAATGTATGGGTCGTTCCCAATCTTCCCAGAAATTGGATCCAAAGTAGGGAAAATTTTGTTCGTAGTTAGGTCCATGTACATACATCCCAGTATCTTCATCAAAAAAACTATTCGGGTCTGTTGTGATAAAAATTTTGGGTAGTTCTTCCGAGTAATCTTGACCATAGATAAAAGTTTTTGACTCTATTTCAGAAGGAACCCAGCCCTCTAAAAAAGAACGAGCCCTAATTACAGATGTTGAAAATAATAAAAGTGGTTCTTCGTATATTGAAGATTCTTGAGTTGGTTTGGAACCATCTGTTGTAAAATATATGATTGCATTCTCATCAAAAGATGTTATTTCTAAAATAAGGGGTGTGGAGTTAAAAAAACTAGATTCAATAGAAAATTGCGGAGTGTTTAGAGCACCTATAAACGAAGGGTTATCATTTGACTCCCAGGGTGTAGGGCTGGAAAAAATACTCCAGTTATCTCCTTCGAACTGTCTTCCAAAAGACATATCTGTTTCCAGCATATCTATGAAAATAGAGTCTAAAACTACTTCATTTTCATCACTTAGGATTAATGTTTCACCACCACTACTGATTCTAAAATTTGTATGCAAAAAAGATTCTGGTAATTGCATTAGATCATTTGGTTCGTTGTTTTCTTGAGAAATAGTATTATATCCTAAGGTGAGGAAAGGAATACAACTTAGATCGGAGGAATTTGAATTGTAATTATGAACTTCAATAGCGAGAGTATTTAATCCATCTATAAGTGGATATTGATCCAGGTCTATTATAATTTGTTCTGGGAATCCTCCTGAATATATTTCTGCTTCATGAAGTGCGGTTGTAGTTGTATTATAGTAGACAGGAGATCCTGGAGCACCTAAGTTTCTTCGGGAAAATTCAATACCGTTTAAGTATGCAACATATCCGTCATCATAATCAAGATGGAATAATGCCTTAACAATTGTAGAAGCATCTTCAATTATAAAGTCTTTTCGAACATATACAGATATTGCCTGTGGAATATTTGTGTTATCGTCTCCATCTCCATAGCCAAATCCGCTATTACCAGTTGACCATGAACTTATATCTGTTTGCGGATGATACCATTCAGAAATAGGAGAACTAGTACCAGGAAAAAAAGACCAAGTATCTCCCCAATCTATTATAGCATCCCAGTCATTTATTATATCAGTACGATTTTTCTCAGATGCTAGAATAACAATGAAATCATTTGGGTTGATGTTCATATCAGGGAAAATCCATTTGTGAAAATCTTCAGTATCATCACTTAACCCAAAACCAGATAAATTAAGTACCTCTGGACCAGGATTGTATATTTCAATCCAATCTGGTGTATCGCCATCTTCATCATATAAATTGTCTCCATTACTGGAGACTATTTCATTTAATTGAATTGTTTGTCCAATTCCAAATGAAATATGAAAGATAAGTAGTATGATTAAGTATTTCATAGGCATTTAAATTAGTATTTTATAATTTGGTTTGTTATTTATTATGAAGAAAGTTTTGATCGTTTATTATGATACTATATAAATAAAACAGAATTAAATCATGAAGTTCATAAGTGTACTTTTATTAATCATTGTTTTAAACCTTCATAAGCTTTGTTCACAGTCTGTTATAATAAATGAATTTCTAGCATCAAATGTGAGAGATTTTCCGGAAATGCAGGATTTTGATGATTATACAGATTGGATTGAAATACATAATCCATCCTCTCAACCATTTACATTTTATGAAAATTTTATTACAGATGACTTAGGGGATCCATTTAAATGGAAAGTTCCAAATGGTATTGTTATTGAATCCGAAGGTTATTTAATCATTTGGGCTGATGATTATAATGAAATACCTGATCAAATATATACGAGACCATATTGGCCGTGGGATGAATTCACAACGCAGAATCTCCATACTAATTTTAAACTAAATAAAACTGGAGAAGAGATAGGACTTTTTCAGGCTGAAGAATCTGAGAATATTACATTAATTGGAGAGGGAGCATTGTGGAAGTACCTTGATAATGGATCAAACCAGGGATCTGACTGGTTTGAAATAGATTTTAATGATGATGATTGGAGTATTGGTAATGCAGAGCTTGGGTATGGTGATGGTGATGAAGCAACAGTTGTGGATTATGGTGATGATGAAAATAATAAATATATTACAACGTATTTTAGACACACATTCATCTGTAATAATCCTGAAAATATTCAGATCCTAACCATCAGACTCAAAAGAGATGATGGTGCAGTAGCTTACTTAAATGGGGATGAGATTATCAGGAATAATATGCCACTAGGTTTAATCTCATATGATACTTTTGCCAGTGACTATGTTAGTTCAGATGAGGAAGAAGTCTTTCTTAGCTGGTCTTTATCTAATGACTTACTACAAAATGGGGAGAATGTTATTGCGGTTGAGATACACCAAGTCAGCGAGTCTAGTTCTGATATAAGTTTTGATTTAGAATTGACTGGCAACAGTTATTCTAATGTTGTTTTATTGGATTCAGTTACTTTTCCAAACCAGTTTTCAGATGTTTCATATGGAAGAGTAGATAATGAATTTGGCTGGTCTTTTTTTGGTGAACCAACTGCAGGATTACCAAACAATACCCCTTCAGTGAATACTACAGATATTTCTAGTATGGTAGAATTTTCTCTAGAACCCGGTTTTTATGACTCTCCGCAGACTATTGAATTGTTTTCTGAAGATTGGACGGATCCTATTTATTACACTCTTGATGGAACAAGGCCAGGGTCAGATGATTATGTTTACGTTGATCCTATTTCTATTGCCAATACTACGGTATTAAAAGCAAGGTCAATAGGATTGAATAAACTTCCAAGTGAGGTGGTAGTATCAACTTATTTTATTTCGGAGCAAAATTACATACCAACTATTTCTTTATCAGCAGAACCTGAAACACTCTGGGATGAAGAGATAGGGATTTATGAGAATGAGTATAAACAAAGAGAGATACCTATAACGATTGAATATTTTACTCCTGAAAATAATTATCAATTTACGGTTAATGCCGGTGCAAGACTTGGAGGGTTAAATATTTGGACAAAGCCTCAAAAGCCATTTACTATTTATACTAGAAATCGTTTTGGTCAAGATTTGATTGAGTATCAATTATTTCAAAACAAATCAATAGCCAATTTTTCTAGAATTGTGTTACGTAATGGAGGCGATGATTGGGAAGAAACATTAATTAGAGATCCAATGACGGAGAGTTTAGTCCGTGGGATGATGGAATGTGGCTATATGGGTTACTCTCCATCTGCGCTGTTTCTTAATGGGGAGTATTGGGGAATACATAATATTCGTGAAAAATTTGATGCTCGGTATTTTTCAGAAAATTTCAATGTAAATCCTGATAATCTTGATCATCTAGAATATACTACAACGCAAAATGGAACAGAGATGCAAGTTGTTGAAGGAACACTAGATCATTATAGTACAATGATTGATTACATAATGAATAATGATTTAAACAACGCAGCTATTTATAATGAAATTCAACAACGTATGAATGTGGATAGTTTTATTGATCATATCATAATGACAATTTATTGTGCAAACACTAGTTGGGGGCACAATCGTGAATGGTGGAGACCTCGCGAGGAAAATGGAAAATGGCAGTGGCTAATTGTTGATTTAGATAGGGGATTTAATATAAATAATAGTAATACCAATCTTGTAGACAACTTAAAAGATGACTATGAATTGTTTCAATATCTATTAAATAGTCCATTTTTTGTTGATCGATTTGTCCAAAGATCCGCAGCACATTTGAGTAATACATTTTTTGCCGAAAGAATGAACTCTATAGTGGATAGTTTAGGAAGTATGATTAATCTTGAAATGCCTAGGCACATAGATAGATGGGGAAATGAAGGCGGTATCCCATCTATGAATATTTGGGAGAGTGAGCTAGATGAAATAAAACAATTTGCTGAAAACAGGAGTACTATTGTTCAAAATCAAATGATGGATGAGTTGAACATGGAAGGTACTGTTGAGGTAATAGTCAATGTTCAGCCACAAGGAGCAGGAAAAATACTGGTAAACGATGTTCCTATAATTCATCCAGAAGGGGAAGGGAAATTTTTTAAAAATAAACCACTGCACTTGACTGTATTTCCCAAGCCAGGATATCAATTTGTTGGCTGGGATGGAGTATCTGACTCAACAACAATTACTTATCATTGTGCTGTGGATACTACATTTATTGCTGTTTTTGATGTCTCAAATGAATTTATACTTCCCGAGGTGATTGAGGAAAATACAACTCTTACTAATGCTCATCCATATGTAGTAACTCAAGACTTATTAATACCTTCAAATATTTTGCTTACAATCCAGGAAGGGGTGGAGCTAAGAATGTTTCATGGAAGTAATATTCATGTGGAAGGTCAACTTTTTATCAATGGGACGGAGGAAAATCCAATTCACATTACGGCCTATAATTCTATTGAAAACAACCGGTGGGGGGCAATTTGTTTTACTAATGCTTTAGATACGTCTTATATCTCCCATACAAAAATTTCTGGTGCCTCAACAGGGATAGATCCATCGGTTCATCATGGAGCAATCTCCAGCATCAATTCTCACATTGTTATAAGCCATATTGAAATAGAAGATGTTTTTTTCCCTATTTATGTTGAGGGTGGCTCTATATCCATTAGTGAGAGTGTATTATCCTGCGATTATATTTGTGATTATATTAATGTGAAGGGAGGCGAAGCTCTTATTGAAAATTGCACCTTTTTTGGTTCCGATGCCGAAGACACAGATGCTATTGATCTTGATAATGTGAATAATGGAATTGTTAGGAATA
>JAYPLH010000302.1:0-1679 GCA_038365355.1 Fidelibacterota bacterium | reverse complement strand
CCATTTACAATTTTAAATAGATCAATAATCGTGTTATTATCCCCATTTAAGTAGGTATAGTTTTCAATATCTCCAACAATATTAGTTTGAGGAGATGAATCGGTGTTATTATACTGAGACCAATAAGCTACTGTTTGATCTACGCTCATCATATATCCAGCAATACCATTGTAAGGTCTGGAATAATCATTAGTTCCATTAAATATCATTACTGAAGTTGCATGACTTGGTTGGCATTCTGATGATGCATCTACCATAGGCATCAAACCTGAAACTGGGGCAATAGATGTAACTAATGAGCTTTGATAACAGGCCATAGAGTATGAGAAATCAGCTCCATTTGAATACCCTGTTAAAAATACTTTTGAAGCATCAATATTATAATTACCTGATATTTCGTAAAGCAATGCACCAAAAAATCCTATATCATCTTGGCTGCACTTATTATCTCCTCCTGGAGGATGAGTGTTCCATGTAGTTCCATCGCCACACACTAATCCTTGAGGATAAACTGCAATAAAATTAAACTGATCAGCTAAAGTCCTAAAATCTGCAGTGTTAATAAAGTATTGATTATATCCACCAAATCCGTGGAATGCGAAAAGAATTGGCGTTGGAGAGTTGTGATCATAAGTAGATGGAATATAGATTAAATATTCTCTTGTTTCACTATCATACATCATTGTTTTACTTATTAATCCAGTTGGTATGGAAGAAGGAAAAACATCATCAATGGTAAATGGGCCATTTCCTGTTGGAGAACTATCTACTTGTTGAACACTCATTTCTGAATTTATAAATGTAACTTTTTTCTCATTAGAAGAAGCATAAACTGTAAATAAGCTGTCTGTATCAAAAGTAATTGCGGTTGTTTCATCTGCTCCAATCCCAATATCGCAAGGTGAACTATTAATAAATCCTTTTAGTCTTTCTAAGCGATTACGTTCAGAAAAATGGGTATCAAAAATAATGCCATCAAACATGGGGATATCAAGAAAGTCACCAATTATCTCTTCTCCTGTCCAAACACAATCTCCAAAAATAGCCATTCCCGCAGAAGTTCCACCAATAACTACATTTCTACTAATTGCATTTTTAATTGCTTGTTGTATTGCAGAGTTATTCCAATAATTGATATAAGTTGATTGATCGCCACCAGCAAACCAAATGCCTTCAGCATTATTGATAAGAGATATAATGTTATAATGTTCACTTGGCTCAGTAAAAACAATTGTATTTACTGAATTTACAGAAACACCTAAATCTTGATACATATACTGATTATATCCATCAGCACCAGATGTTCTTAAGACAACAATATCGCCTCCAGATGCACGGTTTAGAAACCATCTCATAGCATTATCATCTTCAGAAGATCCTCCCATCAAAACAATTCCGCCTTGCGGTGCTGTATTGATATTTGAATTGCCAGTTGAATGTAAGGTATAATTTATTGGCTCAATATTATCTCCATCTCCAACATCTTCAACTGATTGTGTAGAATTATCTCCAGAACAAGAAATAATGAAAATCAATAGAAATAAGAAAATTACCCTAATTATGAATGCCCCCATAAATGAAATTAATTATAATGATTTGATATATTCAATTTCTAAAGCAAAGTCTCCTTCCTGTTTATCAGAAATAAGAATTCCCATAGAATTTACTTTGTGAACTTT
>JAYPLH010000301.1:0-1683 GCA_038365355.1 Fidelibacterota bacterium | reverse complement strand
TGCACTTTCTGCCCAAGATAAAACCCATTGATATAGGCTCTTTAATGGTTTCATAGCTTATCTAATTTTAACCATTTTGTTGGCTTTGACAAACTGTCCGCCATTTGGATTTTTTGGAGTGTACATTTGACAAAAATAGACACCTGAACTTACTTCATCACCGTTATCATTCGTACCATCCCAAACAACTGTATAGTATCCTGCATTTTTGTCTTCGTTCACAAGAGTTCTAACTGTTTGACCTCTGATATTAAAAATTCTAATTACCACGTTTTGCTCTGAAGGAACATCATATTCAATAGTAGTAAAATTCGTAAATGGATTAGGATAGCTCTGTCTTATTGCTAAAATATCAGGAATTAGCTGTCTACTATCAATTCGCATTTGACCGTTTAAAAGAGATGCTGAACGTGATAATGAACCATCGCTCGCAATAACATTCCAAAAGCCTTCAAGCACTGTAACTGTATCCGTTTGAGCAGCCAAATCTTTCAAGGCCCAAGTTTTATAATTATCTGTGATATATTCGCTTTCATCCATTGTTAAGAATTCTAGTCCTTGATATCCTATCATACGATAAGAAACATCATCACCATCAATGTCTGTTGTGGCATCCCATACAAACCTTAATGAATCATTTACATTTTCTGGGGTTATATATAAGGTTCTAAAATCTATTCCTGTTAAATATTCTCCATCCAAAATAAAATATTCTCCAACCGTGCTGAAACTTGCAGGCGCATCATTGACTGGCAATACTTCAGCGCTAAAAGAAACTACAGTTGAATCAACACCGCCCCCAACAGTTCCACCATCATCTTTAACAGTTAAAGTAATTAATGATGTACCATATTTATCCTGATTTGGAATTAATGATAAAAGTATTGGATCAGCTGCTGGATCATAATCTATAGAAACATCTGAAAATAAATCGTCATTATCAGAAGTTGCATCTATTGTAATATTTTGAGGATTAATATCATTTCCGTAACTAATACCAGTTAATACAACATCATATCTGTTATCTTCAAAAAATTGAACGTCATCTGGTACATCTATTGTTGGTGCTTGATTAGGAACAAAAACAGGCTTTACTTGAATCTCATCTGTAAACAAACTTTCTTGTCCATTAGCAGTTACTGAAAGTCTATAATAATAGAAAATATTTTCATCCAAATTAGAATCTGTAAATTCAAATGTTGGATAGTTTATACTTGTTAATAAGTTTGAAGAATCTGGGGTAAATCCTGGCTCTAGCGATCTATAAATATTTATTGTACAGGAAGATATACAAATTAAATCTTGCCAATTTAAAGTAACATTTCCATCACTAGGAATCGTATAAGTTACCTCTGGTGCAGGTGCAGGTCCACTTCCACTAGGACTGACAACAAACAATCCTTCATCTATGCCTGTTACAACAATATTTCCACTTCCATAATAAGGAAAATTACTCCAAGTACCATCAAACGAAGTATTATTACTCGATGGATACACATCAAAATAAGCTGATTCAGTTGGATTAGAAATATCTGAAATATCCATCACTCTTAATCCAGCTGTATAATGAGACATGTATACATTATTACCAATAATATAGTTATTATGATCAATAGCGGGTGTTGGGCCAAAGTACGTTTTATGTACTACTGGATTATTTAAATCTTCTACATTCCAAATCAA
>JAYPLH010000300.1:0-1685 GCA_038365355.1 Fidelibacterota bacterium | reverse complement strand
GTATGTTCTTCCAAGTTAGCCTTGATAATTATGTCCCTGCGGTAGCACAATTAAGACTCGCTAATGATAATACCTTTAGTGCATACAAGTTAGAACAAATCCAACCAAATACATTCCTTTCAGAAAAATTATCACATCATGTCGTAAAGAATATCAAATATGTTGATATTGAACTTTCTCATAAAGACTTATCAAGACAAACAAGATTTCATTATTTATTTACACCAGTAGTACCAGGTAGTGAAAGTGTAGCATTTTCAAATAATAGAAACTGTTCTGTGAAATCTTTACCTGGAAGCTTTTACCAAAATAGCGTAATATGGATTGATGAAGTAGAAATTTCTGCTCCTGTAAAAAATGGATTCCATTTATCTCCAGTATATCAGCTTCAACCATTTGATTTAGCATTAAAGGGAGAAGTGCAGGTTGGCATTCGTTATGATAGGAACCTATCTGAGCATACAAACCTAGGAATATATTATTATGATCCCAGGAAAGAAAAATGGCACTATGCTACCACAAAAAACAATCGAAAAAAAATGATCCTTACATCATCTCTTGAGCATATGGATGCAATTACAATTATTCAAGATTTAGATCCTCCAAGCATCAGTAAATTTTTCCCTGGAAATGGAGGGCGCTATAAAAAAGAAGATGTAAACAAAATTTCTGTATATGTTGACGATTCTTTATCCGGAATTGAAGCAAAAGAGGCTTCGTTTTATTTAAAGTTAAACGAAACGGTACTTTACCCTGCATATCAACCTATCAAAAAGAAAGTTTCATATAATTTGGACAACCAACTTAAACGAGGATCATATACAATTAACTTTAAAGTAAAAGATCGCATGGAGAACGAATCAAGTAGAACCATTTACTTCTCTGTCTATTAATGCTCTTCCCATATAAAGATGATAATCCAAGAGTACTATTTCCATATATCACTTTCACACTTATTATAACAAACATACTTATCTTTTTAACTTTTACGTATGTTTCTTTTTTAACTCCCAATACAAATTGGTTCTATACTTTTGGCTTTATTCCAAACTCTTTTAACTTATTTACGATTCTATCATCAATGTTTATCCATGGTGGATTTGGTCATATTTTAAGCAATATGTGGTTTTTATATATTTTTGGAGATAATATAGAAAGTATCTTAGGGCATATTAAATTTTTAATATTTTACTTCTTATGTGGTTTTGGAGCTGCTTTTACACAGTATATAGTAGATCCAAATTCTTCGATACCAATGGTAGGTGCCAGTGGTGCTATTGCTGGAGTATTAGGAGCATACATGATTAGTTTCCCAAAAGCGAAGGTACATGTTTTTGCTTTTATTATAATATTTATTACAACATTAACTGTCCCTGCTCAAATTGTATTAGGCTTGTGGTTTTTTATCCAACTATCAAGCGGTCTGAATAGTTTAGGGATAGACACGAATGGTGGAGTTGCTTGGTTTGCTCATATTGGTGGATTTATTTCAGGAGTAGGGTCAATAAAATATATTCAAAATTATAATATTGAAGGAAAATGAGCAAAAAAACAATACAAACAGCTATAAAAATGTGTGAAAAAGCTTATGCACCATTTTCAAAGTACAAAGTTGGATCAGCAGTAGAAATCGAATCAGGAGAAATTATTGGTGGATGCAATATTGAATCTTCAAGCTATGGATT
>JAYPLH010000055.1:0-9111 GCA_038365355.1 Fidelibacterota bacterium | reverse complement strand
TAATAATAAAGATCAAAAAATTAATGTGGAGTGGGAATGAAAAACACACTAAATGAACAAGAAAAATTAATCCAATCCAAACAAAAAGATTTTCAAAATGCATCCATTTTTGTTACGAAAAATGCGGTTAACAAGCTTAAAGGCGTTATGAAATCAGATAATAAAGAAAATTACTTTTTACGGATGTCTGTTGAAGGAGGTGGCTGCTCCGGAATGACATACAAAATGGACTTCGACAAAAAACAAAAAGAATTTGATAAAGTTTTTAAAAGTAACGGACTAACCGTTATTTGCGATCTTAAAAGCTGGTTATATCTTAAAGATGTTAAAATTGATTATTCAGATGATCTTTTGAATGGAGGTTTTAAGATTACAAATCCTAACGCTGAAAGAACATGTGGTTGCGGAACCAGTTTTTCTGCCTAATAAATTATCGTTACAAAGTTTAAACATGTCAAACGAACAGCAAATAATAGAATCGAATCTAAATAAAGATTATGAATATGGTTTTGTGACAGATATCGAATCTGAAACTCTTCCTCCTGGATTAAATGAAAATGTCATCCGCACCATATCCAAAAAGAAAGACGAACCTAAATGGCTTTTGGACTGGCGATTAAAATCCCTGAAACTTTGGAAAAAAATGAAAAAGCCCAGATGGGGTAAAATTTCTTATCCAGAAATTGATTACCAATCCATAAGCTATTTCTCAGAACCTAAGAAGAAACAGCTTTCTAGCCTTGATGAGGTAGATCCTCAACTTCTGGAAACTTACAATAAATTAGGCATCCCACTTGACGAACAAAAAATGTTAAACGGTATAGCAGTAGATGCAGTTTTTGACAGTGTATCTGTAGCAACGACATTCAAAGATGAGCTAAAAAAAGCAGGAGTTGTTTTTTGTAGTTTTTCTGATGCTGTAAAAACCTATCCAAAACTAATCCAAAAATACTTAGGTACTGTAGTTCCTAGTTCAGACAACTATTTTGCTGCACTGAATTCTGCTGTATTCACAGACGGTTCATTTGTATATATTCCAAAAGGTGTTCGTTGCCCCATGGAGCTCTCAACTTACTTTAGGATTAATGAAGCAAAAACAGGGCAATTTGAAAGGACCCTTATTATTGCCGATGAAGGCAGCCATGTAAGTTACTTAGAGGGCTGTACAGCACCCATGAGAGATGAAAACCAACTTCATGCTGCAGTTGTAGAATTAGTGGCACATAAAGATGCTACAATAAAATATTCAACGGTTCAAAATTGGTATCCAGGGGATCCTAAAACTGGGAATGGAGGTATTTATAATTTTGTAACAAAAAGAGGGACCTGCTTGGGACAAAACTCAAGAATTTCATGGACACAGGTGGAAACAGGATCAGCAATTACATGGAAATATCCTTCTTGTATTTTAAAAGGTGATAATTCAGTTGGTGAATTCTACTCTGTGGCTGTTACAAATAATTTTCAACAGGCTGATACGGGTACAAAAATGATTCACATTGGAAAAAATACAAAAAGTACTATTATATCCAAAGGTATCTCCGCAGGTAAAGGGCAGCAAACGTATCGAGGTGAAGTAAAGATTATGAAAAATGCAGAAAATTCAAGAAATTTTTCACAATGTGATTCGATTCTAATTGGTGATAAATGCGGTGCTCACACGTTTCCTTATATCGAGGTAAAAAACCCTACCGCTAAAATGGAACATGAAGCCACAACATCAAATATTGGAGAAGATCAATTATTTTATTGCGCGCAAAGAGGTATCTCTATTGATGATGCTGTGTCTATGATTGTAAATGGATTTTGCAAAGAAGTTTTTAATGAGTTACCAATGGAATTTGCTGTAGAAGCTACAAAATTAATGGAAGTAACCTTAGAAGGAAGTGTAGGCTAACCCCTTCACTAATAAAATAATGTTAGAAATAAAAAACCTCCACGCCAAGGTCGAAGATAAATCCATATTAAATGGAATTAATTTGAATATTAAACCTGGTGAAATTCACGCCATAATGGGAAAAAATGGATCTGGAAAAAGTACTCTATCCAATATTATTACTGGTAAAGAAGGATATGAAGTAACCCAAGGGGATATAAAATATAGAAACGAATCTATAACTGAATGGACCCCTGAAAAAAGATCACTTCATGGAATCTTTATGTCCTTTCAATACCCTGTGGTAATGCCTGGAGTCAATAATACCTATTTTTTAAAGGCAGCCTTAAATGCCAAAAGAAAATATAATGGCCAAAAAGAATTGGATGCTGCTGGGTTTTTAAAGATAATCAAAGAAAAACTTCAAGACCTTAAAATGGATCCTTCATATTTGCAACGTGCGGTCAATGATGGATTCTCTGGAGGTGAAAAAAAAAGAAATGAAATTCTTCAGATGCTCACATTGGAGCCTAGTCTTTCGATTCTAGATGAAACAGATTCAGGCCTAGATATTGATGCTTTAAAAATCATTTCAGATGGAGTAAACAGATATAAATCTCCAAAACGTTCTTTCTTAATCATCACACACTACCAGAGATTATTGGAATACATAGAACCAGATATTGTTCATGTACTAATTGATGGAGAAATTGTCAAGTCTGGCACTAAAGAACTCGCATTAAAATTAGAAGAAAAAGGATATGGCTGGTTGGAAAAATGAACACTTCTAGTTATCAGTCAGAGTTTGAAAAATTACTAACCAGAGACTATTTTTCTCCAAAGATTAATCCCCAAAGAAAGAATGCTTTTGAAGAATTTTTAAAGAAAAATTTATCCAAAAAAGCTTGGGACAATCTTCGTTTTACAAATCTTTCAGCATTAAAAAAGAACGATTTCCGCATTTCTGAAGTTTTCGACGCCCCAAAAAAGAATTTTAAGTACCCAGAAGCAGTGACTGCAGATAATTACAAAATCGTCTTCAATAATGGTCACTATCAAAAGCAATTAACTACTTTGCCAAAGGGTATAGAAATATTCACAAATTTAGAATATTACGATAACCGTAAAAATAAAGTTGCGCAACCAACTGCTTCACCTTTCGATTTACTTAATACTGCCTTTATGGATAGCGGAATGTCTTTAGTTGTTGAAAAAAATATAGAAATAAAATCTCCTATCCTTTTAGTTTTTATAAATACAGGTAAAGATCAACTAATGATTTCCCCTAGAATTCATGTTGACATTGGTAAATCTAGTTCTATTTCTTTGATTGAACATCATATAGGCCTTGGTAGTGGAAATTTTTCAAATTCCACTACAATTTTTTCATTGAAAGAAAACAGTCACTGTAAACACATTAGATTACAAAAGGATTCAGATCAAGCCATAAACGCAGGAAATATCCATTTAGAACAAGAAAAATATTCAAAATATTATCTCTCACACTTCGGTTTTGGATCAAGCCTTGGATCCATTGGAGTAAACTCAGATTTAAACGGGCAAGGAGCTGAATGTCATTTAAGTGGTTTATGTCTAACAAGAAATCATCAACACTTAGACACTCATATTCTGATTAATCATAAAAGTCCGAATTGCATAAGTTCCCAAAATTTTAAAACTGTTTTGAAGGATTATTCTTCCGGAGTCTTTAATGGTAAAGTTATGGTTGAAAAAGATGCTCAAAAAACAGATTCAAATCAATCAAATAAAAATATATTACTTTCAAAAAATGCACGAATGAATTCCAATCCGCAACTAGTTATTAATGCTGATGACGTAAAATGCTCCCATGGTTCTTCTACTGGTGAAATTGATCAGGATGCTTTATTCTATCTGCGTTCCAGAGGAATCGATTATAAAACTGCAAAATCAATATTAATTCATGGGTTTGTTTCTGAAATATTTGATTCAGCAGATAATCTAGAAATAATTAATTATATAAAAAGTGATTTTGATAAATGGATAGAAAATTAGATTCAACTTCAACTATAGAAGAAGAGCTTAAAAATCTTAAAGAAATCTTCGAAATTTTTGAAAATCCAAAAGATAAATTTCTCCAACTCATGGACATGGCAAAAGACCATATACCACTTTGCGATAAGGATAAGATTGAATCAAATAAAATTTATGGCTGCTCTTCTCAGGCATGGGTAGTAGCAAAAAACCATGAAAATAATACTTTTACATTTCACACAGATTCAGATGCACTAATTGTAAAAGGCCTTCTAAAGATTTTAGAAAAAATATTTAATAATCAAACTTCTGAAGAAATTTTATCAGTCAATAGCCAATATATTCTTCGAACTATAGGATTGGAGGGTTCTGTGACGAGTCAAAGAAACAATGGTTTTTCAAGTGCAGTTAATAAAATTCATGAAATAGTCCAATGAATAATATATCGAAAGAATCAATAAGACTTTTACGAGATGTTGATGCCTACATGGTTCCGTCTGGAGATGAGGTAAAATTACTAGCAGGAAATCTAGTCCGAATAACTCAAGCCCTCGGTGGTAATTATACGGTAATTATGAACGGAAATATGGTGCAAATTACATCAGAAAATGCCGATGCTTTAGGCATCGAATTGGACGAAAAAGAGTCAACTGAAATCAAAGGCGATCTCGAACAACAAATTTGGGATCAATTAAAAACGTGCTATGACCCTGAAATACCAGTCAATATTGTCGAATTGGGACTGATATATGATCTTAAGATAAAAGATGCTCAAGGGGGAAAAGAAGTAGCGATAAAGATGACATTAACGGCTCCAGGATGTGGAATGGGACCTGTTATTGCAGATGAAGTAGATAGAAAAATCAATGGGCTTAAAGATGTTGAAAGTGTTTCAGTTGATTTAGTTTGGGAGCCAATGTGGAATAGAGATATGATGAGTGAAGA
This sequence comes from Fidelibacterota bacterium, assembly GCA_038365355.1. Taxonomy (GTDB): domain Bacteria; phylum Fidelibacterota; class Marinisomatia; order Marinisomatales; family UBA1611. The sequence goes on along the minus strand of JAYPLH010000055.1, from coordinate 4,277 downwards.
AGCTCAATTAGAACTAGGCATGATGTGATGTCACAATTGTCAAATGAAATTAAATCTGATTTTCCAATTTTTGAAGGGTCGGATTTAGTCTATTTAGATAACGCAGCCACAACTCAAAAACCTCAATCCGTACTGGATTCCATTAATTCTTCATACACTGAATCAAACGCCAATGTACACAGAGCATTATATTCTCTTGGTGCTAAAGCCACAGAAAAATATGAAGGAGCACGAAAAAAAATATCCGCATTCATTGGTGCAAATTCTAGCAAAGAAATAATATTTACTAGTGGTGCAACTGAATCACTTAACTTGCTTGCATATTCTTTGGGAAATGATATTAACCCGGGAGATGAAATCCTTATTTCTGAAATGGAACATCATTCGAATATTATTCCTTGGCAACAATTGGCAAAACGAACTGGTTCTATTATTCGATATATACCCGTAACCGATGATGGAGAATTAGATCTAAGTCAATCAGATCGTTTATTTAATGTCAAAACCAAAATTGTATCGATCACTCACATTTCCAATGTTTTGGGTACAATTAATCCTATAAAAAAAATTAGTTCTCTTACTAATCAATGTGGTGCTGTACTTATAATAGATGGAGCTCAAGGTGCAGCTCATAAAAAAATAGATGTCAAAAACTTAGGCTGTGATTTTTACGCTTTTTCTGGACATAAAATGTTAGGCCCCACTGGTAGCGGTGTTCTGTGGGGTAAATATGAATTATTAGATAAAATGGATCCTTTCATGGGCGGTGGTGAAATGATTGATAAAGTAACCATGACAACTGCAACATGGAATGAAACACCATATAAATTTGAAGCAGGTACCCCTAATTTCATTCAAGCAATTGGCCTAGGTGCTGCAGTAGATTACTTAGAAAATATTGGCATGTCTAACATCACAAATCATGAAAAAGAATTAACCAATTATTGCTTAGATAAATTACATAAAGTAGAGAATCTAAAAATCCATGGCTCTGCCAAAAGTCGTATTGGAGTTATTAGTTTTAATATAAAAAATATACATCCTCATGATTTAGCACAATTTTTGAATGAATATAACATTGCTGTAAGGGTTGGACACCATTGCGCACAACCTCTTTTATCAAAATTAAATGAAACAGCAACTGCTCGTTTAAGTACTTATTTGTATAATGATGAGCAAGATATTGATAAATTATGCAAAGCTTTGAATGAAATAATATCATACTTTACATGAAAACAATTCTCTTAGACGACTTTCTTGATGATGGGATAATACGTGAAAAATCTTTCCGAAAAATGGTCAAAGAGCACGATATGAAGCAATATGATGGTGAAAAAGTCATTATAAAAGGATGTGCTAGCGTCACTGTTCCCACTTGGGCATATTTAATTTTGGCATCCCAAGTTTCACAATTTGCCAGTAAGATATATTATGGGGAACCTCGATATGCTGTGAAAATTTTTAATAGAAGCGAATTAACATAATGCCAAAAAATCGTGTAAGTTGGAAAGACTACTTCATGAATATTGCTCGTGAAGTTGCAACACGATCGACTTGCGATAGAAAACATGTGGGAGCTGTTATTGTAAGAGAAAAAACGATACTTTCAACAGGATATAATGGAAGTATTAAAGGTCTTCCACATTGTGATGAAGTAGGATGTGAAATGGTAGATGGACATTGCGTTAGGACCACTCATGCAGAGGCAAATGCTATAGTACAAGCTGCCAAAAACGGCATCCAGATAAACCAATCTGAAATCTATGTAACTGCCTCCCCCTGCTATGACTGTTTTAAATTAATCGCAAATGCTGGAATAAATGTAATTTATTATGATGAATTCTATCGAGATAAACGCATCATTGAAAAATCGAAAGAAATAGGCATTCAATTGGCGAGTTTGGAAGATTAAACCTAATTTTCGGATATGAATGTCCGAACCATAAACTATAAAGATTCTAATAATAGTCACGAATTTACTCGCTCATTAAGACAAACTGGGTTCGGAGTATTAAATAACCATCCAATAGATTTTAATCTTATTTATGATGTATATAATGAATGGGAAAAATTTTTCAATGGTAAACACAAACATAAGTATCTTTTTGATTCTGTAAAGCAGGATGGCTTTTTCCCTCTTGGAACAGAAAATGCTAAAGGTGCAGTGATTAGTGACATTAAAGAATTTTATCACTTCTATCCTTGGGGAAGGCTTCCAAGTGACTTAAGCAGTAATACCAAAAAACTTTACAAAGAACTTGTTTCCCTTACTTCTACTTTACTTCATTGGATCCAAGATGAAACTCCAGATCATATTAAATCCTTATTCTCCACTCCTCTACCGGACATGATAATTGACAGCAAAACTCATTTATTAAGAATTATCCACTATCCTCCTCTGGATGGTACAGAAGAACCAGACGCAATTAGAGGTGCCGCTCATGAAGATATAAATTTAATTACTCTTCTTGTTGCTGGCACGGAACCTGGCTTGCAAGTACAAGATATTCATGGTAACTGGCATGATGTGAGTTGCGATCCAGGATCTCTGGCAATCAACTCAGGTGATATGCTTCAAGAAATTTCTGGGGGATATTTTCCATCCACCACTCACCGTGTTGTGAATCCAAGTAATAATATCGAAAATAAAAGTCGCTTCTCGATGCCATTATTTCTTCATCCAAGAGATGATATCATTCTATCTAAGCGTTACACTGCCAGAAAATATTTAGATGAAAGACTGAAAGAGATCGGCCTTAAAGATTAAATATGAAGAGATTACTAATTTTTTTCTTTTTATCAATCTTGATAAAAGCAGAAATATTTGATATCTCTATCCCTGAAAATGATACTGCTAGTTATAGCTATGCTGATTTTCGAATTTGGATAAATGATTCTACCGATACACTAAGAGGAATATATTGGTTCATGCACCCCAACAATGGAGATTCAAGAGATATTGTTACAGATACTGCATATCAAAATCTAGCACAGGGACAAAACTTTGCAGTTTTGGGTGCTCATATTTTTAATATGCATATGGATACTGGTATCGGTGATGCAGTTATAGCAGCGATGGACTCTTTTGCAATACTATCTCAACATCAAGAGCTTTCTTTTATTCCGTTCTTTATTAATGGATACTCATGGGGGGGGCAGTTTGCATATCACTTTACAAAATGGAAGCCAGAAAGAATAGTTGGATTCATCACTCAGAAAGGTGGGTATCATGATACTACCAATGCTGAGCTAGCCATTCAAGTACCCGCTCTTATGATTGTTGGTGAAAATGACCTTGATTACCGAATTGAAAATTTAACAAATATATTTCTGAATCATCGTCCAGAGGGAGCAAAATGGATTTTAGCAAAGGAACCAGGAGCAGGACATTCTCTTGTAACAGACTTTAGTTTTTTAAATTCTTTTTTTAATACTGTAGTCAATCTCCGAATTCCACACAGTACAAATCTATTTGAACCAATTATTCTGAACTCACTTTCCGACAGTATCGGTTGGCTAGGAAATCAAGACACATACACCATTGGCTCTTGGGAATGCTATAACAGTAACAAAGACTCCTCATCATGGTTTCCCTCAAGACTAGTAGGTGAAAAGTGGCAAAATTTTGTTTCTGAATATTCTACCGACACTAGCTCATGTTATCCAACATTAGATAGTAGCTATGTACTTTTTACTGTTGGAATACATGGAGAAAACGATGAATCTAATTTCATAGTAGCAACAAACAATTCATCGCTAATTGGACAATGTTATGACCAGTTAGAACTGCCTGAAACAGAAAGAACTTTACATATCAATGGTTCTCTAGATCAAACTAATGGCGGTTTTAACACTCCATGGAATTGGCATATAATTCCAAATGAATGGGAACTAGCAGAGATGTCCGTTGGTACTTGCAACGGATCACCATTCGATGTAGAAAATAATTTAGAATATTGGATACATGATGTTGGTCAACTTTGTAACTGGGGAAGCTACATAAAAAATGAAATTATATCTGGTTGTAATAGTAACGAGGTCTCCCTTTGGGATAGTTGTTACTCTATAGCAAATACTACTGAATTAGATCTCTCTAGCTATAATTTATCTGGCACTATAGACCCAGAGATTGATGCTTTAATCAATCTAACCTACCTTAATCTTAGATTTAATAATCTTACAGGTTCTATTCCAGAATCCATAGGGAATCTAACTAACCTTACTACGCTAAGTTTGTCAGATAATTTTCTTGAAGGAGAAATACCAGTTGAATTAGA
>JAYPLH010000054.1:3016-9123 GCA_038365355.1 Fidelibacterota bacterium | reverse complement strand
CCTTTTGTAAAAAGAAATTCTAAAGAATCTTTCCAAGGATTGAGTGGTAGATTCCAAAGAAGATCAATAGCAAATAACTGTTTTAGCTCATTTTTTTCTAGGAGAGCACTGTCTAAGGTCTTCACGGTATTTGTATCATCTATGCTGAATTCAATTTCATCAAGATTAAGCTGTCTATTCTCAATTGAATTCACAATTGAGGAGATATATCCATTTGTTAATTTAAAACAGCTCCAAACCCATGCTGATATTCCAAGTAGTACTACAGCGCTTAAAAAATGAACTTGATTTTCAGGAAGTAGGTTAAATGCAACCAATAAAAATATGACTAATCCAGATATTCCCTCTACTCCAGATCTTACGATTCCGTCTATGATTGGTTTGGTTTGCAATTTCTTTTTTGCTGAAATCGGTAGCCAGAGTATTTCTTTAATAGAATTATTAATTGAAAATTTGAATACCTGGTCAGAAAACTTTGCAATAAAGACTGTTAATAATGTACCACTTAACAAAAAACCTAGCGATCCAATAGCCAAACTAATTGGCAAAATAAGTAGCCCACTTAGGATACCAAATCTTTTTAAAATGAACCCCGTAATAGATAATTGCATTAAAAGAGTTGCAAACCCAGTGAGTCCGTAATAAGTACCAAAAAAATTAACAAGGGAATCCTGATCGGGGAATGCTGAAACTGCAATGATCTTAAATTGGTAATCAATTATTCGTGAAATAATTGCAGAAAAAGCTATCATTAGACCTATCGATACAATATAAGAATCGTTTTTAATATTTTTTGCATTTAATTCAAAATGAGGTTCCTTTTGTGTTTCTTTTTGAATCGATATAAATGGGCTCAAAAAATTCGCTATAATTACGTTTGCTAAAAGAGATCCAATCGTTAGGTATATTAGGTTTTGAGAACTAAAGTACGTTACAAATGGTTTTATACTATAGCCTGATAAGATTGCAGCTAAAGAACCGCCTGCAATAATCAATGGGAAAATACGTTTCGCTTGTCGGGAATTAAATATTTCACCCGTAACCAACCAGAACTGCATAACAGAAAAAATAGTAATGATTTCGATCCAAACGTAAAATAATGGGATTGCTATTCCAGAAAGAAAAAATTGAAATGCTAATAATGTTATTGAAAAAATAATTCCAGTTATTATTAAAAGTAACAGCTGGTTTTTTCCTTCACTGCTTCTGTTATAGACATTAATAATTAGAATCATAGTTATTGCTACAAATAGATACATTATGGGAAGATATGTTTTATCATAATGAATGAGAAAAATTGCATCCCTCATTGAAGAGCCTGTAATACTAGCAAAAACAATAAAAAAGAACATTGAAAACAAAAGAAATACAGGATGTTTTTCAGCAGGTCTTATGTTGAATAAAGACTTTATCATGATCTCAAAGTTAGAGTAAAGTTTTTTCCTATAAAATGGAGATTATACAATTAAAGAATTACCTAATTTTATTATATTACTTTGTTTTATAAATAAATTAATTAAGGAATTCAATGGCACATCTAACAAAAGTAAAAATTTCAAATGAAAATTGGGATAATTCTGAGTCTGATTTAATTGTCGTCGGTGTATATCAAGATAAAACCCTTTCTCCAATGGCAAAATCTATAGATGAAAAAAATGGTAAGTTGTTTTTTAATGCTATAAGCATTGGCGATGTAAAGGGAAAGAAAGGAGAATTACACCTTTTTTATATTGAAAATAAACGTGTTCTTTTAATGGGGTTAGGTCACAAAGAAAATTTTGATTCTAATCAAGCGAGACTTATTGCTGGAAGTGCATCTAGATTTGCCATTGATAAAAAAATTGACAATTTTTCTATTGAATGCTTTCCAGATCAAAAAGAGCACTGCCAAGCTTTTGGAGAGGGTTTGATATTGGGAAGCTACCAGTTTTTTGATTATCAAACAAAAAAAGAAAATAAAAAATGTATTTTACAAACTGTTTCAGTCATGGGATGCGATAGTGAACATATTTTGACAGGAACTGCTATTGGGGAATCAGTATGTTTAGCTCGAGACTTGGGTAATGCTCCTGGAAATGTGGCGACTCCGTCTAAACTTGCAAATGTTGCTAAGGAAATAGCAGAGGAAGGCCAGATGAAAGTCACTATCTTCGATAGAGAAGAATTTACTGAGATGGGTATGGGAGGTCTAGCTGGTGTAGCAATTGGAACAGATGAACCTCCAAAGTTTATCATTCTAGAGTATATGAATGGTGGGGATTCTAAGCCTAAAGTCCTTGTTGGGAAAGGACTTACGTTCGATTCTGGAGGTATTTCAATTAAGCCTGCACCTAAGATGGATGAAATGAAATATGATATGTGTGGTTCAACAGTGGTACTTGGAGTTTTTAAAGCTTTAGCTCTTTTAAAACCTAAGATTAATGTGGTAGGGATTGTACCCTCAACTGAAAATTTAAGTGGTGGAAAAGCCTATAAGCCTGGAGATGTTTTAACTGCATATAACGGTAAGACTATGGAAATATTCAATACAGACGCTGAAGGAAGGGTTATATTATCTGATGGGTTATCTTATGCTTCAAAACACTATGATCCTGAATACATTTTAGACTTTGCAACTTTAACTGGAGCAGTTGTTGTGGCACTTGGCCATATAGCAACCGGTGTCATGGGAACAAATGAAGACTTAATGAAAAAAGTTAAAGCTTCATCAAAAAGAACCTCTGAAAAAGTTTGGGAATTACCACTTTGGGATGAGTATTGTAAACAAGTGCAAAGTGATATTGCGGATGTGAAGAACGTTGGAGCCCCAATGCAGGCAGGTACCATAGCAGGAGCTGCTTTTTTAAAAGAGTTTGTTAAGGAAGATATTCCTTGGGTTCACTTTGATATCGCCGGGACTGCATGGGGAGTTAAACCAAATAGTATCAACCCAAAAGGGAGTGCAACCGGTTGGGGTATTAGACTTGTTTTAGATATGATGGATGTAAAATAGGGAATTTCTTATTTTAAATGCAAAGAGTTCGAACCATTTTATATTAGCTTCTTGCGTAGCTTCATTTTTATTTGCTGGGGATCCCATATCTATAGATGGTCTTTTTAGTGATTGGGATCAAGTACCAATAGCTTATTCAGATGAGGAAGGCGATGCCTTAAGCGCTGACTTTTCAACATTAAAAATTTCCTATGATAATGAATTTATTTTCATTTATTTTGATTTTTATTACGGAGAATTTTTAATGCAAGACTGGAATGAGTTTCATCTATATATTGATTCTGATAATAATCATTCGACGGGTTCTTATGTGAATGGTATTGGAGCCGAACTAGAGTGGAATTTTGGATCGCGATCTGGTTTTGCATATTTAGAGGATAACCAAATCGAAATTTATCAGAATGATTTATCTCTACGTATTGCACCTACAATTACATCATCACAGTTTGAAATTGCAATACGCCGAAATTCATTTCCTTTAACTAATTATGGATCACAAATTGTAAATAACTTTCGAATATTTATAGCCGAGCTTGACCTAGAAGGAGATTTTATACCGGAGGAATCCGGTGGAATTCTTTTTTCAATTAGTGATGAAATAGTTCCACAAGTAGAACCAATTTTAATTGAGAAATTCAATGAAAATGATATAAGACTTGTTTCCTATAATACCTGGAATGAAGGTATGTTAGATCCTGATAGGCAGGATCATTTTAAACGTATTTTGCAGGCTTTAGATCCTGACGTAATTTTACTTCAAGAGCACAGTGATTGGGATCAGATTGAGAATGTCATTCAGTCTTGGTTCCCAAACGTGACATGGAACGCAAGTTGGACTTATGGAGACCTAGTTGTCTTATCTCGTTTTTCTATAATCAATGATGCGTTTATGAATTCAGAACGTACGATGGTTGCACTTTTACATACAGAGAATGAATTGGGAAAAAATCTCTTGGTATTCAATTCACATTTGTCATGCTGTGATAACAATGAAGACCGTCAAAAACAGGTAGATCAATTTGCTGCTGAGTGGAGAGACTGGAGAATGAATGGTTTGGGACCGTTTGAGATTGAATATGGAACTCCTTTTGTGCATGTTGGGGATTTTAATTTTGTTGGGTATCGCCAACAGGTCGAGACAATTAGAATTGGTGATATAGAAGACGAAGTACAATATGGTAATGACTTCTTTCCAGATTGGGATTCCACCGCAATTATTGATCCTTTCTTGCGGCATACAGGTATTCGCATGGGTTATACATGGCGTAAAGATGCTTCTTCTTTCAACCCTGGTAAATTGGATTATGTTTTTTATTCAGATGCTACTATTGATACAGGAAAACATTATATTCTTAATACACTTTGTATGGATGGCTCTACTCTTAATGATTATGGATTACAGCTTAATGATACTCAAGAAGCCTCAGACCATTTACCCTTGATATTTGATATATCAGTTGATGGAAATTTAGATCTAAAAGAAAAATATATTTTCCCCAAACAATCAATGTTGGATCATAGCTATCCAAATCCATTTAATGCAAAGATTCAGATCACACTTTCGTTATTAAGTTTTTCTACTTTTGAATTAAGTATAATTGATCTAAAAGGAGCTAAGGTAAATACTTTACATAAAGGGAAAAAATCAAAGGGCATGTATCAATTTGCTTGGGATGGAAGAGATGGGAAAGGAAATTATGTTGTGTCCGGAATATATTTTGTTTTATTTCAGACCGAATATAACACAGAGTCTCAAAAAATAATTTTATTAAAATAAGATTCTTATTTTAGTAATGAATTCATTTTAGCATCATATACAGGAGCTAAATAGTTCCAGTCAAATTTCAGTGCTACTTTTTTTAATGCCTTTGAATCTCTTTTCTTATAAGTCTTAATAAGACTTATTAATTTTTCATTTAGATCATTATCATTTTGATAAAAATGATCGCAATGAAATTCTCTAGGAATTAACTCAGGAAAACTAAGGCGTTTAGGTAAAAGTGGATATGTTTCGCAGTAAATAGCCTCCATTACACTAACACCAAAAAAGTCCTGATTTGATGTAACTGGCAAAATATTTGCTTTCCATAACCATTTAGCATAACTATCAAAATTTTTTGCGTAACCCCAATGTAAAATATTTTCCTTGAATATATCTTTAGCATTTTTAAATATTTCTGGCGAATTACTAAAGTTTTCGCCTAGGACTGCAAGATCGAAATTATATCCGTGATCTTTTACATGTTTCAGTGATTTAAAAAATAATTCTGGATTTTTATCATATTCCCATCTGTGATTCCAGAGAATAAGAGGTTTACCATGCTTGGTATATTTATATGAATCAAATTTTTTAAGTTCTATTGCTAAACTGAGCACTTCAGATTTTTTTTCAATAATTTTAATAGTATCTATTTCATTATGGTCTGGAAAATGATTAAGAAATGAATGTAATTTTTTCAAAAATATTTCCATATGAAATCTAGAATTAAATAAAACATGATCTGCTGATAACGCAGATACATAGTTTATAAAACTGTAATGATGGTCTCTCTTTTTAAGAAGATCTCTATCATTAGGGGACCAAGGGTAGGATAGCTGGTTCTCATGAAAATATATAGCAGAGCGAGCTTTTGTTTTCGTAAGTGCTAAGAAAGTTGATAGGTCTAACATGTCTGTTGAAAGAATTAAATCTGGTTTATAATTTTTATTTTTGAATTGTTTAGCAAGAGTAACTGCACCACCATGCATTCTCCATTTCCAAAATTGTCCTTCCATGGAAAGAATCTTTACTTCATGTTTACTATATTTTTTGTATCCTAGGGCCCATTGTTTATGGGATCCTGTGAAATATGGTTCAAGAATTAGAATTTTCATTTTTCATTTTTTTAGCTATTTACATTTCATAGAATATTTATTAATTAAATCATACCCAAACCGTGCATATGTAACAGCAGCAATGCTTTACTTATCGTTTTTGCATTTTTTTAGGGTTATAGCATTAAGATTTTTATAAAATAATTAATACTTGTAGTTTAATAAGATTTTAACCTATGAAAAATACAACTATTGCAACTAATAGAAAGGCATTTCACGAGTACGTAATTATTGAGTCTTA
>JAYPLH010000054.1:0-2916 GCA_038365355.1 Fidelibacterota bacterium | reverse complement strand
ATGAAAACCTAATGAAATTTCCTCCTGTTAATGAGCAAATGGATTTAATCCGAAGAGGTGTAGAAGAAATTTTACCAGAAGACGAGTTAATAAAAAAGCTTCAAAAATCTTATAATACTTCAAACCCCTTAAAAATAAAACTAGGTTGTGATCCAAGTCGTCCTGATTTGCATATTGGGCACGGAGTTGTTTTAAGAAAGTTAAGGCACTTCCAAGATCTTGGACATGCGGCTAATTTAGTTATAGGGGATTTTACAGCGATGATTGGTGATCCTTCTGGAAGGAATAAAACAAGACCCCCTTTGACATTGGAAGAGGCAAAAGAAAATGCTAAATCGTATGTAGATCAAGCTAAGTTAATACTTGATATAAATACTCTTAAAATTAGTTATAACTCAGATTGGCTTAATAAAATGAATTTTAACGATGTCGTATCTTTAGCGAGCAATTATACTGTCGCAAGAATGTTAGAAAGGGATGATTTTACTAAACGTTTTCAATCTGAGATACCGATTGCAATCCATGAGTTTCTTTATCCATTAGCTCAAGCACAAGATTCAGTTAAACTTAGAGCTGATGTTGAGCTGGGTGGGACTGATCAAAAATTTAATCTACTAGTTGGTAGAGATTTACAAAAAAGCAATAACCAAGAACAACAGTGTATAATCACTACCCCACTTTTAGAAGGTACAGATGGTTTTGAAAAAATGTCAAAGTCTTATGGGAATCATATTGGTATAATGGAAAAAGCTGAGGATATGTATGGAAAGGTGTTATCGATCAAAGATGAAATGATAAGAAGATGGTTTGCTCTTGCAGCCGACGCAGATGAGAATTTATTAAAGTCTGTGGATGAGCGATTAAATGATTCTTCCATCAATCCAATGGATATTAAAAAAGAATTGGCATTGAAAATTGTTGAATTATATTATGATAATAGCACTGCTATTAAAGCTGAAAAACATTTTAATAATGTTGTGGTGGGCAAGGGAGTCCCGGATGATATACCTCAATATTTTGTTGATTCAGAGTTGCTCATTGTAAATATTATATACAATTCAGGTTTATTAAAAAGTAAAAGTGAAGCTAGAAGAATGATAAAGCAGGGTGCGGTTAAATTAAATGATGTACCAATAACCGATATTCAAGATACTGTTAGACCTGGTGAGGAGAGAATATTGAAAATTGGGAAAAGAAGATTTTTAAAGCTTGTGTAATGCGTAGCTATTTTTTTTCATTTATTTGTTTTTTTATATTTTATCTAACTGGATGTTCCCCTTCCAATTTAGACAAACCTAAGCTCGTAGTGGTTCTAGTTGTCGATCAGATGAGGCCGGATTTACTTACACGATTTGATAAATTATATGAAGGTGGTTTCAAATGGTTAATGAACAATGGAATCTGGTACTCAGATACTCACCATGAACATAGTTATACAGCTACTGGTCCTGGGCATACCGCAATAGGGTACGGCCAATATCCAGGGAAAATCGGTGTTATTGGTAATAGTTTTTATGACCGAGATTTAAGGAAAAAAGTTAATTGTGTGGAGGATCCAAAGGCCAGGGTTGTTGGCGCAAAAGAAGGGAAAGCTAGATCTACATCTAGATATAATTTTGAAGGATTAGGAGACTGGTTAAAATTGTCAAATCCAAATTCAAAGGTTATATCCATTGCAGGAAAAGATAGAGCTGCATGTTTATTGGGAGGAAAGATGCCAGATCTCCCAATTTATTATAATAAGGCAGGAAGTTTTATTTCTTCTGACTATTATGTTGATAAGTTACCAGATTGGCTAGATGATTTTAATTCAAATTTAAATATTGATTCTTACAAGGATTCAATATGGGAGAAATCTCTAAAAAATCATTACTATGAACAATTATCAAGAAAAGATAATTATTTGGGTGAGACTGATGATTATTTGAATGCTGTATATTCTCCTGTTTTCCCGATTGGATTTGATCATGATTCTGACCCTAAATCAGCAATAATGGGACGGCCTTGGTTTGAAAGAGAAATATTGAAATTATCTAAGAGAGCTATTAAAGAAGAGAAACTAGGGTATGATTTAGATTCCGATTTATTATATATTGGTTTTTCTGCTATGGATTGGATGATTCATGATTACGGACCTTTTTCGCAAGAAGTAATGGACGCATGCTTAAAATTAGATCGATATTTAGGTGATTTTATAAATTATATTGATTCTGAGATTGGTCTTGAAAATGTGTTATTTGTCTTAACCGCTGACCATGGAGGACTACCTCTTCCGGAATATGTCATTGAAAAAGGTGGAAAAGGAGGAAGGATAAATAATTCTCACTTCCAAGAGGCTCTCCAATGGATAGATGAGGAATGCGAAGAGAGATTAGGTAGTAAATTATATTTCCGTGATGGTGCAAATTTTTTTCTAAATAAGAAAAAAATAAAAAAAGAAGATATAAACCCTGATGCAATTTATAATATTGTGAGACAATATTTAAAAAATGTAGAAGGTATTGAAGATGTTGTGATTAAAGATTCAATCTTACAAAGTGTCCATAAGGATAAGATTACATTACGATTGAAAAACATGATAAATATTGAAAAAACACCAGAAATTTTTCCTATTGTCACTCCTAAATATTTGTATCGTTCTCCATATGGTACTTCTCATGGCTCCCCATATGATTATGATACGCATGTCCCGCTTATTTTTTCTAGAAAACAGTTTAGAGCAAAAATAAAAAATTCATATCAGGCTACAGTTAATATCGCTCCTACAATAGCAAGATATTTAGGAGTGGAAATCCCTTCCTATTGTGATGGTAAACCTATCGATTTTTGAAATGTTACAAATTACAAATCTCACAAAACAGTTTAAGAAAATAAAAGCAGTGGATAATATCTCACTTAAAGTACAAAAGGGAGATA
>JAYPLH010000053.1:6083-9134 GCA_038365355.1 Fidelibacterota bacterium | reverse complement strand
GCTCATTTTGGCTAGCAACTTCTCTAGCTTTCATTTCAGAATCCACACAATCCTTGCCATATATTTCAATTTTAGCACCATAATTTTTGATGTTCTGTAATTTTGCAGCTGATGCGTCTTTTGGTACAAAAATTGAACACGAAACATCTAATTTTTGAGCAGAATAGGCGACAGCTGCACCATGATTTCCTGTAGACGCCGAAACAACACCCTTTCGCCTTTGTTCTTCGGATAAAGATAATAGTTTATTTACAGCTCCTCTAGCTTTGAATGAACCAGTAACCTGTAGGTTCTCCATTTTAAATCTAACATCTGCCCTCATAAGATCTGAAAATACGGGAGAATATATAAAATAGGTTTTTCTTATAAATGGCCCTATCCTTTCCGCAGCTTCATCAACAATTTTTGGAAAATTTAAAGATACAACATTCATAAAGAAATAATCATTCCAGCAAATAATATCCCGAAACTATTTGCGACCATATCTTTTTTACTAAAAAAGCCATTCTTAATACTATTATCGTGGACTTCTTTTAGAAGTCCTGCCGAAACACTTAATAAAGAGGATAAGGGTAAAGCACCCTGTTCATCCATTTGGATCTTGTTGACTAACACATACTGAGTACCTAAAGATACAAATGCACTGTACATGAAATGTTGAACTTTATCGATAGCAAACCATTCATCCACTAGTGTATTATTTTTTTTATTTATGGATAAACTATCTTGGCTACCATAGGAGAGACTTATCAGAACAACAAAAAAAAGTATAAAAAACCTTTTCTTTTTATCACCTATATTTTTAATGAAATAAGAAATCAAAAGAAATTGGTTATCTGCTAATAATCATAGCCAAACAATTTACGCCTTAGGCTAAAACTAATATATAGAAAAGATAGCCAAGAAATAAGCCCAAGATGGGTCCAAGTATTCTAAATAATCCGGGATTATTTTCAATAAGTTTTTTTAGAGTTTCCATGGGTTGAATATAATAATAACTATATTTTAAAAAAATTACAGCAATCATATAGTTACTATTTCTAAAATCAACTCAATAAAAGTTTATGCATCCTTTGTATGCTAAAGTATGTTTAATATTTCTTGCGGACTTTCTAAAATAAAATCGGACTTTTGTTTTATAAAATCTTCTTCCGTCCCATTTCCCCATAAGACTCCAACAGAACTGATGTTGGCATTTTGCGCTGTTTTAATATCTATAATTGAATCGCCAACAAATAAAGCGTCAGATGAATGGCAATCAAAGTGCTGGAGCATATGAAAAGTAGAATCTGGGCTTGGTTTTCTAGGAAAGCCTCCCTCAGCCCCAATAACTTTAATTTGATAGGAATTAAAATATGTTTCTACCGATCTTACAGCAAGAGAGTGTAACTTATTTGAGATTACTGCTATTTCTACTTTATTCTTTTTAAGGTATTCAAGAACTGTGACAATGCCATCAAAAACTATTGTTTTAGTATTCAAATGGCTTTCATATCTATCTCTAACTAATTTTGCCAAAAAATCAAAATCACCCTTAAAATAATCTGGAAGGCACTTTCTTAAAAGATTTTCAAAACCATTTCCTATATTATTTTTGTAGAAACTTTTAGATCTTTCCTTGTAACCATTTTGGATTAAAACATAATTAAAAATATGTTCAATATCACTTAAGGTATCTATAAGTGTACCATCAAGATCAAATATTATTAATTTTTTTTTCATCCAACTTGATTATGAAATTGATAAAAATAAATACTTATGAAAAACCAAATAAGAGAACACGCCATACTATGATCTCTATTATTCCTTATTATATTTTGGCCATTGGCCAACTCTAAGTGCATAATATTAGAGACTTCAAAGATATTTTCTTTATCTTTAAACTCTATCTTAAAGGCGATTTTTTTATCATATTTTCCAAGATACTCTCCATAAAACAACTCCCCATCCTTTAAAACCAATTTATCTACTCCTGTCTTCCAATATACACTGTTTTCGTGCGCCACCATTTTATCATGATCAGTTTGAGAAAAAATGATGTTTAAAAAAAGAAATAGAAAAATAAATCTCTTTGGCACTACTTTTTTTACTTGTATAAAAATCTTAAATGGAAGATTAATTATTTTATACTCAAAAAAATAAAAATAGACCCAAAATTTTCAATCTAATATTTTTGCCTGCTTTCGAAACTGCCTTCAGAATAAAGGGTTTCTTCAGATTTCTGTCCATTTTTTTTCCAAACAACCCATGCTCCATCTCTAACACTGCATCCATTTTCAGAGTAATTTCCCTCTTTCCATTTCTCACCACTTTCATAATACCAAGTCCAAAGCCCAATGCGACATTTACCTTTATTGGGACCTTCTGCCTTTTTTAATCCATTCTCATACCATAAAGAATAGAGGCCATCTTCTTTTCCTTCTTTATATGTAGTTTCTTCTTTTTTTTGTCCTTGTTCATCAAAAGTAACCCATACTCCCTCTTCTCTACCATCCACTATTTTTCCTTCTTTGGCTTTTGTACCATTTGCATTAAAAGTAGTGTGAATTTCTTCTTTGTCTTCGGCAATAGATATTTCTTTCTCCTTTATTCCCTGATCATTGTAGAAAATTTGTTTTATTTCTACTCCAAGTTCATAGGTTATTTCTTTCTCTTTAAGACCTTCCTTATTGTAAACAGTCCATAGACCATCTTTTTCACCATCCTTAAACTCACCTTCTTCTCTGGATTTGTCGAGGTTTGCAAGTCTTTCCACTTCTGCAGCTTTTTCTTCAGCTAGCCTTTTTGCTTCTGCAGCAGCCTTCTCATCAGCTAACCTTTTTGCTTCCGCAACAGCCTTCTCATCAGCTAACCTTTTTGCTTCCGCAGCAGCTTTCTCATCAGCTAGCTTCCTGGCCTTCGAAGCCTTCTCATCAGCTAATTTCTTTGCCTTTGAAGACTTCTCGTCAGCTAGCTTTTTAGCTTTTGCAGTACTCTCATTGGATGTTTTATTAACTCTTTTTACAGATTCTTTTTTTGTTTTATTAAGCTCACTTGCTATTATATCAATGA
>JAYPLH010000053.1:4002-5983 GCA_038365355.1 Fidelibacterota bacterium | reverse complement strand
CTTTTTACAGATTCTTTTTTTGTTTTATTAAGCTCACTTGCTATTATATCAATGATATCTTTAGCTAAAACTTTTTGCTCTTTATTACCGAACTTGGGGTAATCAGGTATCTTTTTTGCTATTTTGTCTGAGACTCTATTTTTGAAATCGTCAGATTGTAATTCCTTAAATTTATCATCATTTTTTTCAGCACAACTGATTAATAAGGTTAAAAAGAGCGATACTAAACTAATTTTTTTCATAATTATTCCAAGATATGTTTAATTGAACATCAAAATTTAGTAAAAATGGCGCAAAATATACCATATTGAATGGCTGGTTACTAATATTTTGCAATGGAAAAATTATCTTGAAATAGATTTTCAGAATTCTATGTTTATGTATTCTATATGCCCATTTGGCTCTGCAAGCATAAAATTATATTCTTACTTATTTAATGAATATCATTTTATTCATCTTCTTAAAATCTCCAGCATTGATTGCAAAGAAATAAATGCCTGATGGAACTGTTTGACCTTGGTTATCTTTAGCATTCCATTGGATAGAACTTTTTCCTGAAGATCTTTTTTCATTTATAAGATTTTTTACTGTTCTACCTCGAGCATCATAAATCGTCAACTCCAAATGTGTATCATAAAGTAATGTAAATTCGATTGTGGTAATGGGATTGAATGGGTTTGGAAAACTACTTTTTAAGATAATGGTTAGCGGAGAATAACTTTTTTCTATTTCCAAGGATGTACATATCATTTCAGGATCAAATTCTTCCACAGGTAACGGTGGTTCAAACTGCCAGTGATCCATTTGAAAGATATAATTATTCCACTGACAATCATTATCAATGTCTGCATGTTGATACCTCGCTCTAGATCGACCAAATCCAAAGCCTCCTCCCTCTTGAACATAAGCTGCCAAAGAGACATCATAAAATCCCCATGTATACAACATATGCCATGGGAATGGACCTGTAAATGATTGATTAACATAATAAGTACCATCTCCATTACTGAAAGCATTTACCTTAAATCCATCTTCCAAACCCTGAAGATAGGTAAGCCATCGATCCTGGAGAGATATATACACAGTATCTTCGTGAGGATTAAATCCTTGATTCACGGCATCTGACATATCTACTGAAAAAGTAATCGTAATTTCTTGATTAAATGGTATAACTCCCCCCTCAGGTAAATCATAGTAGCCCTCAAGGCCCAATTCCACAAGATTCGTTTCATCCTCTAAACCAAGTAGAAAAGTCCTATTTGCACCACCAAATTGAGGAGAATCCCCCCAGCCAATACCATCATATAAATCGCCATAAATATTTTCAAGGTATTCTACAGATGAGGATGAAAGGTCTAGGTAATACTTATACTCCATTTCTGTTAAAGGAAAACCCGTAATGTTTGTTGCTAAAGTAAAGATATTTGTTCCAGGAATACGTGTCATAATACAATTAGAGGGATCCTCACAACTCCAAGCATTAAATCCCCCTCTCACCTGCATTTGGTCTCCGTGAGACACACTGAAAACATTTAATCCTGTAGAACCTTCCTCATCTAACCATTCAGTCATATCTACAGAAAACAATACGGTTTTTGTTAGTTCACTTCCTTGATAAGGTATAACAATAGAAGTAGAACCTGCAACATATCCATTGACATCAATAAAAAATTCTTGATTTGGTTGCCCAATAAAATCCAATAACCAGGTACCCCAACCATCGCTACCATTGCATGCATCGCAGGAAGTAGCATCTCCATTATCTGTGTCAATTGCACCCCACTCATAGGAAGCTGGTCCCGACAAACCTTCAAGTAAAATTGTCCAAATACCATCACCTGCAATCGTATCACCATTTAAACCATCATCGTATCCTTGCACTACCTCCCAGTCTGAGAATGCACCTTTAAATCGAATATCATTAAATCCATTTCCTTCATCAACAACTGTCAAGACTACTGCATAATTAGCTTTAAGAGGC
>JAYPLH010000053.1:0-3902 GCA_038365355.1 Fidelibacterota bacterium | reverse complement strand
AAATATATTTCCTAATTATAGCCCCTTAGATCTCTTCTGACTATATACTATACTATATGAGCAAGATTTTAAAAACATCATAAAATGGACCATGGTTGGAAGCATTGCAGAAATACCCATAATTAAACCAAAATAAATATTTTGAATATTTTTTGAGGGGCTCTTCAAAGCATCGTTTACCGTATTAACATATTTACTTGTTCTTTTATTGATATTCGTCTCATGATCATACGTTTGAATTAATTCTTCTGGTTGACCTAAAGTCTCAATAAAACTGACAGCCCATCCTGAAATGATAAAAACTAGTATGACCCAAAAGGTCGCTAATACTGCAATTACTAAATCAATAGACAAATGAGCAATATAAATCTTAGTGCTCACTGTTGATAAAGCCCTTCGAACTATAAAAATAGTCACAAAAAAAGATAAGCTATCAAATAAAGCTCCAAGAATTCCAACTGGGAATTGTACTTTAAAATAGTAACCAAATGTTTTTCCAAAAACTAAAGAAGGAAATGCAGTTACCATTGCAAACCAATAGCATGTAATATTTAAAAAAACAAAAAAAATAAACAAATACAAAAAAAAAGAATCTCCCTGAGATCTTTTACTTTCGTAAAATAATAATGCTCGATTTAAATCTTTTCTCCAGTATGAAATAATTTGATATATCATATAGTGAAACAAATAACTTAAAAAAATCCTATTTTTTAAAATATCCTTGGATAACAAATGCTTCTAAAATATGAGTAACAAACCAAAAAAAAGTAAGCATAGGTATGTATATTTTAAAATTAAGGCCTAAAAATCCAACACCGATCCAGGTTAAAAATAAGAGTCCTATTGTTTTTGTGATAAAACTAATCGCTGAAAAACCTAGTGAATAGATATTCCCTCGCTTTAGAACAATATAAATGCCAATCGTTAGATGTAAAAGGTTAAGCAGAACTGGTGACAAAACACCCAATAAAAAATATTCCATCAGTTTATCCAAAACCTTTGTTGCATCAGCAAACAAAATCTGAAAAATAAAAAAAGATCATTTAATCAATGTGATTTTTTTTATCATATGATATTCACCTGATTGCATACTTAAAAAATAAGCACCGCTTGGTAAGGGTCTATTAAATCCATTATCCCCATCCCATTTTATATAATAATTCCCAGCTTCTTGAACTTCTTCTACTAAAGATTTCACTTTTTCTCCAAGAATATTATAGACATCAAGTCGAACATGATTACGTTTCCCAACTTTATATTCCAATAAAATAGACGGATTAAAAGGATTCGGAAAGCATGAAAGAATTTTAATGTTATTTGCATTTGGATATTTATCATCAATGTTTAAATCGTTCTGCGCTAAAAAATTAATATTTACCGATATGTTATTATTTATATTAAAATATTCTACTACTTTTAATTGTATATAGTCGCTTCCTACTCCACTTGTCCACGCCAGTACTCCACATATAGTTGAATCGCCTGCAGCTATCGATACAGTTACACTATCTATTGATTGACTATGGCAAGTTGAATCTATACAAATTGAAGAATTCCAATCCTCATTGGTAAAATCAATTAAGCGAGCTACCTCAATATTAATTTCATTATTAGAAAGGTTGTAAAGTGTACCCTCAAACAAACCAACTGAATCCTGACCTACAATAATACTATCAGAATCAAAAATAAAACTAAAAGAGGAATCTAAGATTTGATTATTATTTGCATGTAAGAAAGAAACTAAAAAAAAAGGTAAAAATTTATTCATCCCTGACTTTTGTATGTATTATTTTGAATATACATTAATTTACAAATGATAAATAATTCAAAGGGATTATTATGATAAAAAGCATTCATTTTAAATCACACATCATTACTATTCTAGCTCTAATTATGTTCTCATGCGAGGATGATACACACTCTTTAGAAATTTCATACGATGAATGGACAGTAACTGGGGATGGGTTAAGTGCACCAGTAACTAAAAATGTTCTCACCGAATTTGTTGGCTCTACCAATTGTCCTTATTGTCCAGAAGCAGATGCTCTTTTACTTAGTTATTTTAATACTGAACATGAAAATTATGTTGGCAACGCTATTACTTCTAATTGGTTTTTAATCAACTATCATACTTACTCTCCGGGGAGAGGAGACCCGATGTATGAATTTCATAGGGGGGCTACTGCTGAAGAAGATTTTTGTTATGTTCGTTTTGAAGAAGGTAGTTGGTATACTATTTATGGCGTTCCAACTACATTTACAAACGGAACAGCAAGCACAATTTATTCTCAAATGGCATCATCTCTGATGTCCAATACAACACCTTTACAGATAAGTTTGGATGGAACAAGCTTTGATGAAGCAGAAGTGGAAGTTCAAATTTCGATTAACAGCTCAAAAAACATGGGCACAAGCGATTCCTTACATTTATTTATAGCAGCTACGATGGATAATGTAGAATATACTGGCTACAATGGAGAGCCTATCCATCAAGATGTATTTCTTGGATGGATTAATGAAGGATTTAATGGAGAATTATTATCGATTGGGAATGAAAAAATCGCAAAAAGATACGCTTGGGATTTTCCTTCAAATTGGCCACAAAATAATTTTGAAACAACTTGGTCGCAAGTTGAATATGATATTTCTAATATTGCAATAGTTGCATTTGTTCAAAATAAATACACTAAAGAAATTCTTCAGGTTTCTGGAATAAATTAGATTTTAGGAATATAGTATGAACACAATTTTCCAAAAAAATGACCTTTGGGAAGATATCGGAGAAATAAAATATAGATACAGTAAAAAAGCAAAATATATTCGCATAGTGATTAGTAATTCCTCACAATTATCTGTTATTATACCTAATCACAACAATATTAATGATGCAATTGATTTTATTCAGTCAAAAAAAAAATGGATTCAAAAAAATAAAATTAAAATATCTAAAAAGAATATCTTAAAACTGAAGTTATCTAGGATCGAATTAGAAAAATTTTGGAATGACACTAAGCAAAAAATGATTCAACTATCAAACATACACCAATTAAATTTCTATGAATTGATTTTTAAAACATTAAAGTCAAGGTGGGGTAGTTGCTCACATAATAATACAATTTGCATAAATAATATAATGTACTATTTACCTGATCACTTGAAAGAATATATAATGCTTCATGAGTTAACACATACAAAAATTAAAAATCATAGTAGTATATTTTGGGAAGAACTTGAAAAAATCTGCCCAAATTCTAAACTAAAGAGAAAAGAGCTTAGAAATAATTACACAATTGGATGAACAAGAATTAAAAGGTTAATCTTTAAATATTAGGTCTAAAAATTCTTTTTGAAGAGTTTTAATAGTTCTCGTCACAAAATTTGTATTTTCTTTTAATCTAGGTGCAATACTATTTTTTGGTACTCCTAGAACGAAGTAATTCCAAATTCTTCTCTGTCTTCTTGTCTTTGTTTTAAGCCATTGTTCTGTTAAATTTTTATACAAGTTAATATCTTTTGGACTTAAATCTTCCCAGTGATCTTTCTCGTAAAAATTATCATGACTTTTTTCAAGTGATTCTTTTAAATAAAATGGTTTTAGGGGAATATTTCTTTTTATTTGGTTAAGATTTTCATAAGAGGTCATGTTGTGCTCTTCATGGTCTAATGTATTGATTCGCTCTCTAAGAAATTTTATATAGTCCTTTGCACTTGGAAACATTTTATCGTAGAGATCTCTTATATATTGTAGGTTATATATAACTTTTTTAAGATTATCTTGATAGGCCATCAATTAATTCACAAGACAATTACACGAATACTTTATTTAAAAATATTTGGTAATTATTATATGTATATTTTTGAAAAATAAACCACCAAAAAGGTTGATTCTTGTGAGTGAAATT
>JAYPLH010000299.1:0-1716 GCA_038365355.1 Fidelibacterota bacterium | reverse complement strand
TAAGCTAATTACCTTTTTAGTCCTTATTTCATTAGCATGGGGAAGTTGGGAACTTGTAAAAGTAGAAATAGAGTATCCTATGGATATTGCACCAAATATTCCAAGGTGGGTTGCTATGCTAATCATGCCTATTGGGTTTGCATTAATGAGCTTGCTGATTTTTATTAAAAGTTACTCTAATAAATATTATCGTCTTTCTTTTCTATTTATAGCATTTTTGTTTTCCTTTACAACTGTATTAGAATCCATTTCTGATTTTTTACCTAGTATTTATGCTGGTTCTTTCTTTTTAGCAGTCTCTTTGATTTTTGGAGCTCCAATTTTTGTCGGACTTGGGGGCCTTTCAATTATTTTGTTTTGGGCTGATTTTACTCCTCTTTCTGCAATTTCTGCTGAAGCTTACAGGATTGTAGTATCACCAACTCTTCCTACAATTCCTCTTTTTACAATGGCCGGTTATTTTTTAGCTGAAAGTAAGGCCTCAAAAAGATTGATTATTATTTTTCAGGAATTATTTGGATGGATTCCAGGAGGGACACCTATAATAATAATTTTACTTTGTGGATTTTTTACTGCTTTAACAGGGGGATCTGGAGTCACGATCCTTGCGCTTGGAGGTTTATTACTTCCTATGCTTTTAAAAGAAGGATATAGTAAATCTTTTTCATTAGGATTATTGACAGTTTCCGGATCGATCGGATTACTCTTTCCACCAAGTTTGCCTGCTATTATTTACGGTGTTACTGCGGGTGTTTCGGTCAAAAAGGTTTTTATTGCAGGGCTACTTCCTGGTCTTTTGCTAATTATTTTAATTTCAAGTTGGGCCCTTTATCAAGGTAAGATAAATAAAATTACGTTAAATAGATTTTCTCCAAACAAGGCATTGCACGCATGTAATCAGGGTAAATGGGAATTACTTTTACCCATCTTAATTCTGTATGGGGTATTTGGTGGATTTGCAACTTTAGTAGAAACTGCAGCAATAACAGTACTTTATGTATTTTTAATTGAAGTATTTATTTACAAGGATATATCTATAAATAATATTCCCAAAGTAGTTGTTGATTGCTCCTCTCTCATTGGAGGGGTTTTGATAATTCTTGGTGTTGCAATGGGATTAACAAGTTATCTTGTGGATGCTCAGATTCCAATGGAACTTTTATCTTGGGTAAAAACTACAATTAATAATAAATACACATTTCTTTTATTGTTAAACATTTTTTTGCTTGCAGTTGGTTGTTTAATGGATATTTTTTCAGCAATTATTGTGATAGTGCCATTAATTACACCCCTTGGAATTTATTTTGGAATTGATCCAGTGCATTTAGCAATAATTTTTATTGCTAATTTAGAACTTGGCTTTTTGACACCTCCTGTCGGAATGAATTTATTTTTATCAGCATATAGATTTAATGAGCCAATGCCAAAAATTTATAAAGCGACACTTCCATTTTTTTTAATAAAGCTTCTTGCTGTTGGATTAATCACATATATACCGATATTAACACTTGGACTTTTTAATTTTTAAGAGAATATTCACACCCTAATCAATACTTGATTTTCAACAGTATCAAAAGATATATTTAAAACAATAATCATTAGGATAATTATATATAAATAACGCTACTATTTTGTCGGACATAGACATTTGTATTACTAATAATTACGAGGGAGACTTTTGATGAAGCGTATAGTGATGGCGCTATTTATTTTTTT
>JAYPLH010000298.1:0-1719 GCA_038365355.1 Fidelibacterota bacterium | reverse complement strand
GCAATTTATTCTGCAGGTTTTTTAAGTTACATGGGTTTTTTAGGTTTTTGGGTTAAAGCAATGACTACTCTTGCTTTACTTGGAACAGCAGCAATTTTAAGTATTGCAATTGGAATACCTCTTGGAATTTTTTGTGCAAGACGTCAAAGGTTTTATTCAATGATCAGACCCATAATGGATTTTATGCAAACAATGCCAGCTTTCGTATTTATGATTCCTGTAATTGCTTTTTTCGGAACTGGAAAGGTTGCGGCAGTAATTATTACTATGATATTTGGTGGGACACCAGTTGTTAGATTAACTGTACTTGGATTAAGAGGGGTGCCTGAAACAATAAGGGAGGCTGCAATCGCTTATGGTGCTAGTAAATGGTATTTACTCAGAAAAGTTGATTTACCTTTAGCTACCCCATCAATATTGGCAGGTGTTAACCAAACAGTAATGTTAAGTTTGGCAATGGTTGTAGTTGCATCCTTAATTGGTGCAAAAGGATTAGGACAAGACGTGCTAGAAGCACTACAATATGCAAACGTTGGTCAAGGTATTCTTGCAGGTGTTGCAATTTTATTTGTAGCGTTAATATTAGACAGGGTTGTTCAAGGTAAAAAAAGAGTTTAATTAAACTTAATGGAATATTTACTATTAGGTTTTTTTACTGGATTAAGTCTTATTCTGGCAATAGGAGCTCAAAATATATTTGTAATTGAGCAAGGATTAAAAAAACAACATGTATTTCTTGTTTGTTTAGTTTGTTCTATTTCAGATCTAATTTTAATTTTTCTAGGAATATTTATTTTTGAATTTTTTAGTAAATATTTTAATTCAACTGTTGAATTAATATTTAATATAGCTTTAGTTATTTTTCTAATTCATTTCATTTATTCAAAAATAAAAAATTATAAAACTGCAGTTAATTTTGATACAGATGTGACCAGTATTACTGCATTTAATATCCTACTTAAAACTTTAGGATTTACATATTTAAATCCTCATGTTTATTCAGATACTGTATTTTTTCTTGGAAATTTTTCAAAAAATTTCATAATTAGTCAAAAAATATTTTTTGGAATTGGTGCATCAATTGCTTCTTTTTTATTTTTTTTCTTAATTGGATATCTTTCAAAATATTTATCTAAATTTGCAAAAAATCAAAAAGTTTGGAATATAATTAATATCTTAATAATTATTTTTATGAGTTTTTTAACATTGTTTATTATAACAAGAATGATTAATTAAAAATTATGAGTAAAATTTATATAGATGATGTAGGTGAGGGATATCCTTTAGTATTGGTTCATGGTTATTTAGGTTCATCAGAAATGTGGTGTAACCAAAAAGATTTTTTCTCAGGTTTTTGTAGAGTGATTTCACCAGCCTTACCTGGATTTGGAGAAAGTAGTGATGCCCAATCATTAGATTCAATTAATAAAATGGCTAAATTTATAATTAATGAGATTGATGCAAAAAGAATAGATAAATTTAACTTACTTGGTCATTCTATGGGTGGAATGATAGTTCAAGAAATAACCAAAATAGCTGGTGATAGAGTTAATAAATTAATTTGTTTTGCAACTGGGTCAATTGGTGAAATACCAGGAAGATTTGAAACCATTGATGAAACTAGAAAAAAACTTAAAAAAGACGGTGTAAAAATTTCATTTTCAAGAGTACCACAAAAATGGTTTGTAAAAGGTGATAAGGATAAAAATTATTACCTTT
>JAYPLH010000297.1:0-1720 GCA_038365355.1 Fidelibacterota bacterium | reverse complement strand
ATTAAATACAACCTTGAAGAAGATGGTTTTTGTTTTTTACCAAAAACATTTTTGGATAAAGATATCAAAAATGCTCGAGATGGTTTACGGCGCGTTATTAACTGCGAATATAGATCTGGTCGAGAACCGGAAAATAGATTTTGGAACCCCGGAGATGACCCCTCTTCTATAATCAAAATAGACAAACCACATCTTTCAGATCAATCTATTTGGGATCTAATAACAAATAAAAAACTAGGTCGATTGTTAGGAAGGGTTACAAATTCAAAGTTCATTCAGGTATGGCACTCACAAGTTGTTTGGAAACCTCATAGCAAAAATCAAAATGGGAATGCTGGTTGGCACAGAGACTCTCAGTATTGGCCTTTTTGGTCAAAAGAAGGGCTCTACACAGCATGGATTGCTATTTCAAACGTGTCTGATCAATCTGGTCCTGTAAGATTCCTACGTGGATCTAATAAATGGAGAAAAATTCAGGGAATGGATTTTTTCAATCAGGATGTCAAGACCCAGGAAGCAAAATTAAAAAAAGTTAAAAAAAATAAAGAGGTTATCAATGCCATATTAAATATGGGAGAGGTTAGTGTACACAGTTCTCAAACCTACCATTCTTCTTTAGGGAATAAAGAAAAAAAACCAAGAGTTGGAATGGTTGTTCATTTCCGAACCGATAAATCTAAACAAATAGAATTAAAAGGTAAAAAAAACGACTATTTAGATCAAATAAAGGATGCCTCAATTGCTCCTATTATCTATCAAAAGAAAACGTGATGCTGAAAAGGAAAAAAGCTTTTGAAAATAATGGTTATTGTTTTTCTAAAAACCTCTTCACCAAATCAGAAATTTCTATCTTAGAAAGGGAGTTTGATAAAATAGTATTACAATTAAAACAAAGTGGAGAGAACATCAATGCTCGTTGGGGGGGAGATTTAATTAAAAACTTAGATGTTAAAAATTCCAAAGTAATACATACCCATAACGTGCAAAGCTTTTCATCTATTATGCTTGACATGGTTCAAAACAAAAAATTACTAGAAGTAGCGGAATCTTTAATTGGCCCAAATATAATTTTACATCATACAAAACTATTCTTAAAACCTCCTAAATTAGGATCCGCTTTCCCTCTGCATCAAGACTGGTCTTACTTCCCGACTGAAAACAACACAATGATTGCTGCCATGGTTCATGTTTCAGATTCTACAAACGACATGGGGTGCATCAGGTTGATTCCTGGATCTAATAAACTTGGAAAAATCAAAAAATCTGATGGGCACTCATTTATAAAAAAAATCCATGAAAAATACTCTCTAGAAGCTGCTATTCCAATGGAAGCAAAAAGTGGAGATGTGTTATTTTTTCATTGCTGTACGCTTCACGGTTCTATGCCAAACATATCACAAAAACCAAGAAAGACAATCTTAATACAACTATATTCTGGAAAAGATAAAATTATAGGTGGTGGTAACCATACCAATGTCCAGCTTGTTTTACAGGGGTGGAACTACAATTCAACGAGAAAAACAGCAGAAAAACTATAGAATTAATCAAATGAAATAACACTTGCAACTCCACCAAAAATCATTGCGAGAAGCACAGAGGGTAACATTACATCTAACTTTTCAAAGAATGGCCCAATTGTTTGATTTAATGGAACAACAAACTTAAAGAACGGAACAGACACAAAACCGGTAAACATTGAAACAATCGCACCCTTTTCATT
>JAYPLH010000052.1:8313-9394 GCA_038365355.1 Fidelibacterota bacterium | reverse complement strand
AGTTTATCAATTTCTTGAATACTTTTTTGACTTTTACCCTCTTCCATTAAACTTGAAAGTCTTGGCGCAGCGGTAGAAACAAATGTAGACATCATTGCTGTTACTACAGCAAATTCAGCAATGGATTGACCTCTACGGTTACATACTACTAGACCAAAAAATTTATTTTTGAGTAAGGATAAAATTTTATTGAAAGTTTTATTCATCTTCTTAATGGATGCAATTACCATACCACATCATTTGAGAAAATTTATTTTCGAGGGAAGCGTGCCCGTATGATCTAATTTGTTACAGTAACATAATGATACGATTAGCTTTAATGTATAATGCACATGGTTAAATCATAGTCAAGGAATAGCAATATTAAACAAAGTCACATATTGTGACGATTTTATCCTTTTGAAAGCGCCTCATACATATCCCAAATTGGAAGGAAGATTGATAGCGCTAGGGTAAGGATAAATACACCCATAACTACGGTAATAATTGGCTCTAAAGTAGCAGTTAACTTAAGCACCTTATCTTGGACTTCTGCGTCTGTCATATCCCCTATTTCTTTGAGCATGTCATCCATTGCGCCGGCTTCTTCCCCGACTTGAATCATTTTAAGTACATGGTTTGGAAATATATCAAAGGTATGAGTATTGATTGAAACTGCAACTTTTTTCCCCATTTGCACATCCTTATATACTTTAGAGAGCCTATCTTCAATAAATGCATTTCCTGCGGTCTTTCCTGCTATCTCTAAAGAGTCTAAGATTGGGACTCCTGTTCTATCTAAAGTATCAAGTACATGACAGAATCTAGATATTGCCATTTTTTGAGCTATTGGACCAAATACTGGCAGATCTAGTAAAATCTTATGCCACTGAAAGCGACCAGATTTTGTTTGCAATATCCTCCATATCGCAATAACAAAGAAAATGATACCAAAAATCGCTACTTGCCAATAATCTGTGAAAAATTGATTTATCCCTAGTAAAATTCTTGTTGGTGTTGGCAAATCAATCCTCGTATTTGCAAATAACGTAGAAAACCTTGGCAATATATATGTTACTGCAAAAATTCCTACTAATATTGT
>JAYPLH010000052.1:0-8213 GCA_038365355.1 Fidelibacterota bacterium | reverse complement strand
TCTAAACCAGCTAAGATAGCAATGCGCTCTAATTCTTTGAGGGTCATTGGCTTTTCTTTATCAAATGAAATATCATCAATATCATTGTTACTTTTTTCTGGATTCTGGTTAATTGATGTACTACTTTCTTTATCTTTATCTGCTTCAGCGACATTTGAGCTTTTGTCATCATTGTTTGGAGCCTTATTTTCTTCTAGAATACTTTCAATTTCTTCTCTTTCAATTATTGGCTTATCATTTATTAAGACAATTCTTTCTAAAGTGTTTTCCATTTCTCTGACATTACCAGGCCAGTCATATTCAACAAGCTTTTTCATAGCATCTGAAGAAATAAAATTCACAGATATTTGATGCTTTTTTTTCAGATTTTTTAAGATAGTCATTGCTGTAGGTATAATATCTTCTTTTCGATCTCTCAAAGGTGGAATAGTAATAGGAAAAACATTAATCCTATGAAATAAATCCTGCCGAAAAGAGCCCTCTTTTATTTTATTCTCTAATGGCTGATTGGTTGCTGAAATAATTCTAACATCGACTTTAATAGTTTCTGCGCCTCCAACCCTTTCAATTTCACCACTCTCAAGAACTCTTAGTACTTTTGCTTGAAGAGAAGAACTCATATCACCTATCTCATCTAAAAAAATACTACCAGAATTTGCTGCTAAAAACTTTCCATCTTTTCTTTCAACCGCTCCCGTAAAAGCGCCTTTTTCGTGTCCAAACAATTCACTCTCTAGAAGCTCTGAAGGTATAGCCGGACAGTTCACTGCAATATTCGGCCTATCTCTTCTTAGGCTAATATTATGCAATGTCTGAGCAACTAAATTTTTTCCTGTTCCACTTTCTCCGTAAAGGATAGTGGTAACATCTTTTGTTTTTATTTGAGTTATTAAATGATATATGCCAAGCATTTTCTCTGAATAACCAACAATTTTTTCAAAGCCTCTACCAGAAAAATGTCTAATGCTTGTTTTAGGAGCATTTTTCTTGAAATCATGGAAAGTCTTAGCTGATTTTAAAAGGTTAACTAATTCATCAGAAGTAGAGAGCTCCGGCTCAAAATACCCAAAAAGGCCCATCCCAACATCTGATAAAATATTTCCTCTACGTTTATCCGATCGAATAAGAGCAATGATAGGAATAGTAGCATTCGTCTTAAATAATTCCTGAATTAACCTTGAAGGGGCCATCAATGGTAACTCGTCTTCAATAATGACAGCATCAAAGTCTCCAGTTTGCACAGCACTTAATGCGATCATCCCATTTTGGACCTGATCAAGATGAATAGTTTTATCTTCTAAACCAGTTAAATTGTTTCTTGACCCATTCACATATAGAGTATTTATCATAAAACTATTTTACTTGTTCCTAATGTTTCATACACTTCAGATATTGTAGTATCCCCTCTGTTAATTTTAATAAGACCATCCTCAAGCAGTGTCGTCATTCCATTTTTTCTGGCCTGTTTTCTGATTTTATAACCTGGCTCCTGATTTAAAACAAGTTCTGAAATTTTTGCATCCATGAGCAAAAGCTCATAAATACCAATACGACCTCTAAATCCTGTATCTCTACAAGATAAACATCCCTT
Organism: Fidelibacterota bacterium; assembly: GCA_038365355.1. Classification (GTDB taxonomy): domain Bacteria; phylum Fidelibacterota; class Marinisomatia; order Marinisomatales; family UBA1611. Next base: position 6,622 of record JAYPLH010000052.1, on the reverse strand, counting down.
TCCCTTAAAAAACTGCATATCCGTTTCTTTTTCAATTCCAATCATCTCTAATTCTTCTAAACTAGGAGTATATACTTCTTTACAATCTTTACATATTCTGCGAACTAATCTTTGAGCTAATATGCCTTTCACTGTTGAAGCAATAAGAAATGGTTCTACATTCCAATTAAGTAATCTTGTAAAACCTGAAGCGGCATCATTTGTATGAATCGTACTAAAGACCAAATGGCCTGTTAAGGCTGCACGTATTCCCAATTCAACTGTTTCTTCATCTCGAACCTCTCCAACCATTATTATGTCTGGGTCTTGTCGCAAAATTGAGCGAAGCGCAGATGCAAAAGTGACACCTGACTTAAGATTAATCTGAGCTTGATTTATATTATCTAAATCATATTCAACTGGATCCTCTACTGTAACAATGTTCACATCTGGAGACTCAAGCTTATTAAGTGTAGAATATAAGGTAGTAGTTTTTCCACTTCCTGTTGGTCCAGAAACTAAAATAATTCCTTCTCCACCAATCAACATGCTATTAAATCGGTCTTCACATTTTGGTTCAAATCCCAAACCGCTAAAAGAATGTAATGCATCTGAAATATTTAACAAACGTAGCACTGTTTTTTCCCCATATAATGTAGGGTAAGTAGATATTCTTAGATCTAGTCTTCCTTGTTGAGAATTAAACAGTATCCTACCATCTTGCGGTCTGCGAGTTTCTGCAATATCCATATTTGCCATTATTTTAAGCCTTGATACAAGAGCCGTATGTATATCACTAGGTAATTTCTGGAAATCTTGTAACCTTCCATCTATCCTAAATCGAACACGGATATCTTTTTCTCTAGCTTCTATGTGAATATCAGAACAATTATATTTTTGGCTTTGTGCAATGATACTATCTACTAATTCTACAACCTTAGTCTCATCAAAATAATCCTCTATGTTTGTAGCTTCGGATATATCTGAATCTGAACCTATGAAACTTGAAATCCCAAAATGTAAATCTATAGAGTTTTCAATTTCAGTAGCGGAGGCAATAATAGGCTCTATCCTAAATCCGGTGATATCTCTTACTATATTTATAGTCTTAGAATCCAAAGGGTCAGAGACTGCAATGTTTAAAGTCCGCTGAATTTTAAAAAGTGGAAATATTTTATTAGATCTAATCTGGCTTTCAGTAAATAAGTCCATAAGAGACTTGTCACTTTTGAAATACCCTAATTGTAAATAAGGTATTTTTAGCTGGTGACTAAGGTACTTATACAACTCTTTTTCATCAATATAACCATTGGTTAAAAACACCTGCCCAAGGTACCCCTCCTCTTTTTTTTGAATCTGTAATGATTTCTCAAGCTGATCATTATCAATCTTACCAGCATGCACTAGCATTGTTCCTAATCGCTCTCTAGATAATGTTTTCATATTAAAACATCGTACTATAATACCAGTTCAAAATATAATTTCCACCATCTGGACGAATAGTAAAAAGTGAAATTAGAGTGCCAGCTGCTAAAAATGGACCAAAAGGAATCTTTGAGTCGCTGGATTTAATTCTATTCCTATAAAAAAAGATCACTAGTATCGCACTAATTGCAAAACTAAGATATAAAGCTAATACTGAATATTCGACACCTAAAAATCCACCCAAAACTAAACCAAGCTTTACATCACCAAAACCAATACTTTCTTTTTTTAGTACAAATTGCCCTATGAGTCCAATACCAAATAGAAAACCTGCAAAAACAAAAGACCCAGATAGAGAATATTCCCAGCTAATTGACAGTAAATCATAAAATAGCCCAAATCCAAGCACCATTATTCCAAAAAGAATAAAACCGTTTGGTATAATGAAATGATCAATATCAACAAAAGTTACTGCCAACAACAAGTAGGTTAAGATTACATACATAAAAAAAGAAGCAGTGAGTCCAAAGATTAAATAAATAATAATTGTGAGAATTGCGGTTATTAATTCAACAAAAACATAGCGGCTAGGAAATGACTTTTGACAAAATTTGCATTTGCCTCTTAATAAGTAGTATCCAACAATAGGAATATTATATCGAAAAGGAATTGATTTTTTACAATTAAAACAATGTGAAGAAGGAGTAACAAGGCTCATCTTTTTGGGTACACGGTATATAACCACATTTAAGAAGCTTCCAAAAATAGACCCAAACAGAAATAGAAAAAGAAAAACTGGACTATCAATAAGCATATTCATTATGCTTGATTAAGCTTCATTTCTGAAACCAATTCTGAAAATTTAAATGGTTTTTTCATAATTACATTTGCCTTGCAAATTTCAAAATTTTGTCTTTCTATGTTTATATCATTTGATGTTAATAACGCAATTTGAATATCAGAATATCTCTCATCATGCTTAAGTAGGTAAGAGACTTTGAAACCATTGAGGTTTGGAAGAAGTGTCTCAGTAACAATAAAATCTGGGGACTCATTACAAGCACGGGTGTACCCTTCGTAACCTTCTTCAGCAGTGATAACTAGCATACCAAGATTATTGAATTTTTTCGATAAATGATTGCGTACAGCAACATCATTTTCAATGATTAAAACTGATTTTTTTTCCATTTAATATTTTTTTGTCCCTGAAAAAAGGAACTATCTTACCTCGATTTACCCAAATATAGTAAAATTTACACTAATGTGTAACATTTTTTTATATTTGTTACACAAAGCTTTTATGCCTTTACTTACTGAATCAAAATTTGAAATACCAATAAAGTCATTTAACTTGAAGCTAAGATGAAAACGATTTTTACTAATGATCCTCCTGATTTCACTAAACAAGAAGCTGCTGAGCAAATACAAAGAGTTTTTCATAAAAAAGGAGAACTTCAAGAGCTCTACAGTGACAGAGATCAAAATTTTCTTTTTACAACAAAAAATCAGAAGTACTTATTGAAAATTTACAATTCTTTAGAAAAAAGGAAAGTCATTGAATTCCAAATAGCTTCACTAAAACATATTGTTAAAAGTGATTTCCCTTTCAAAGTACCAGAACCCATTAATGGATTGAAGAAAGTATTGAAGGACGAATGTAAGTACTACATATGTCTTTTCAAATATTTAGAAGGCAGATTTTTATTTGAGTCTAAATTAAAATATGTGCAATATAAAGATATCGGAATTTTAATGGGAAACCTAACAAAAGTATTATCTCACTTTAGCCATTCTGGAGGACATAGAATTTTTGAATGGGATATTCAAAATATCAATATTATTCATAGTAATATTAAGTTTGTTGAAGGGGAAGAAAGAAAAAATATACTTTACCATCATTTAAATAATGTCAATAATAAGCGACTTCCTCCTTTAAAAAAATTGAGAAAGTCAATAATTCATAATGATGGCAATGACCATAACATTATTTTGAATAAGGATGGAAGCCTCAAAGGAATTATTGACTTTGGTGATATTATACATTCATTTACAGTATTAGATGCTGCAGTTTGCATGGCATATATTGGTCAAAAAAATAAAAAACCTATAGAAAGTATGAAAGTCTTCCTAGAAGGGTATCAAACTATTTTTCCACTTTATGAAGAGGAGATTTTTTGGCTAGGTCAAATGATTTGTTTAAGACTGTGTCTTTCAGTTACAATGTCTGCCTGGAGAAAAACTATTTTCCCATCCAATGCATACCTCACAATATCTGAAAAATCTACCTGGGAATTATTAGACTATTTAAAAAAATTAGACATAGATAGCTGGTATAAATATTGGATTCAAAATGCCAAATAACGATTTATTAAAAAATCTAAGAGCTGAACTATTGAGTCCATCTCTTAGTTTATCTTATAATGATCCCATTCATGTTGTAAGAGGGAAAGCACAATATCTCTTCGATCAAAATGGTACAAAATATTTGGATGGAATTAATAATATACAACATGTCGGTCACTGCCACCCAAGAATAGCAGATGTTGCATTTAAACAACTCAAAGTCCTAAATACCAATACTCGATATCTTGACTATACTATTCTAGAATATTCCCAAGCACTTACAAAAAAACTTCCTGATAAGCTCAACGTGTGTTTTTTTACTAATTCGGGAAGCGAATCAAATGATTTAGCTCTAAGACTAGCAAGATTCAAAAACCAAAGTAAGGATACAATTGTACTAGACGGCGCTTATCATGGCCATCTCACCTCGTTAATAGAAATTAGCCCTTATAAATACAAGGGTGTTGGTGGAAGCCCTCCTCCTCCTTACGTTCATGAGATCCCTATGCCTGACCAATTTCGCGGTAAATACAGAGGAAAAGACTCATCATACCATTATCTAAATGAATTAAAGAAAAAACTTTCAGCAATAAAAAAAAATAAACAGAAACCAACATTTATATTTGAATCATTTATGGGCTGCGGTGGCCAAATACCTCTCCCTTCAGATTTTATTAAAGAAGCAGCTGCCCTTATACATCAATATGAAGGCATATGTATTGCAGATGAAATACAAATTGGCTTTGGTAGAATAGGGAAAAACTTTTGGGGGTTTGAATATCACGGCTTAGAACCAGATATTGTAACTGTTGGTAAATCAATGGGAAATGGGCACCCCCTTTCTGCTGTGATTACAACAAAAGAGATAGCGGACCATTTTAATAATGGTATGGAATACTTTAACTCTTTCGGCGGTAATCCAGTTTCTTCAACAATAGGTCATGAAGTGCTTAAAATTATCAAAGATGAAGATCTCCAAAAAAATGCAAAAAACGTTGGATCTTATTTAAAAAAAATGCTAATCGAATTACAAAAAGACTATTCTCTTATAGGAGATATACGTGGAGAAGGTTTATTTCTTGGCTTAGAAATTGTTAATAGTAATGGTTTTTTAGAACCAATGGGAAAAGTTGCAAAATACATCGTGAACGAAATGAAAAAAAGAAAGGTACTTCTTAGCACGGATGGTCCTGATAAAAATATAATAAAAATCAAACCACCTATCATCTTCAATAAACAAAATGCAGATTTCCTTTTGGAAAATCTTCGTTTAGTTATCGCAAAAATATAGCCGGAAAATTTTAATGTATAAGAAGTTATTTTTATGTCGAAAAATCTTTAAATTGTAATTAAAAATCTAAGGCTAATTGGCTTAAAAATTTACAATATTTAGCCTTGCAAACATAAGAGCGATGAGGTCTCAAAATGGAAATAGTATTTTTAGCCATATTAATTATAGGGGTATTATCCTCATGTTTCGGCTTACTCATGATTTTTGCTCCTAATTTTATTTTAAAAGTTGAGCGAAGCGCAAACCAACTTTACATGGCGGATGCCGCTTTAATGAATAACCGAATCCCACTAGGAGTTTTCATGCTAGTTGCATCAGGTTTTTTAATATTTAGCTATTATTCAGGACCGTATAAAGAAATAATTTTTCTTTATTTATCCTTCATAGCTGGAGTTTTTGGCTTATTCCTATTAATTAAACCGAATATGATATTAATTGCTGAGAGAAAAGCAAATAAACTCTATATGACAGATGCATTCTTCTTTAAACACCGCATTATTCTTGGAATTACTCTGATTGCAGCGTCAATTTTTATGCTACGGACATATTTTACTTTTGGTTTAACATAAACTCAATGAGCTTGATTTGAATCTGTTTGATACAATTGGATTAACGGCAGATCCATTTTCTACATCTCCAAATGTTGATCTATTCTACCCTGCGGCTGAACACAGGCAGTGTTTAGAAGGACTTGAACTTGCGATAAGAATGCGAAGAGGCCTTTCCGTTGTCCGAGGAGGTATTGGTGTTGGAAAAACTACCATAAGTAGAAAACTTATTCAGAATTTTAAGAATGAGTCTGATGATTTTGTATTTCATCTAATCCTAGATCCAAAATTTGAATCCGAAATAATTCTTTTAAAACACATCATTGAATTATTTGGCATTAATGAATCCGCTGATTCTGTTCAGGACTGTAGAAATATTATTGAAAATTATTTATTAACAGTTGGCGTTGAGCAAGGAAAAACTTTAGTACTAATTGTGGACGAAGGGCAAAATCTTCCTGGAGAGATGCTTGATGTTTTTAGAACATTATTAAATTTTGAGACTGACGATTTTAAACTGCTTCAGTTAATAATTTTTGGTCAGCCTGAGATGGGAAAAATAATAAAAAAATATCCGAATTTTGAAGATAGAATTATTTTTAATTTTGAATTAGGCCCTATTTCTCTTGAAGATACAAAGGGGATGATTGAACATAGAATCAATATTACAGGGGGAGATTCACCCACATGGTTTTCAAATGAATCAATAATACGAATCCACAAAAACACCCAAGGATATCCAAGAAAAATAACTCAACTTTGTCACCAATCTCTTTTAGCGATGATAAGTGAAAAAAAAGACATCATATCTGAAGACATGATTGAACGAGTTCTTTCAGGAAAAATTGATACTAGTGGATTACTTAAACATAAAAAAAGTGACTATAATGATATTGCTGTCAATAAACTTTTAAATGTTTTACAAAAAGAAAACCCTGAAAAACGCAAAGAAAAAGAAATCTTAAATGATTCTAAAGATGATGATGATTGGATTGGTGGAGATGACAGCTTAGTTACAACTTATTCAGAAAAAAAT
>JAYPLH010000051.1:0-9459 GCA_038365355.1 Fidelibacterota bacterium | reverse complement strand
TTTGTATTATCTAAAAGAAACTGTACCTGATCCATGAAACCTGATCGTTTTGATTCAATATCCACTTCTTGAAGTAATACAATATCAGCATCCATTGCATGCAAAGTATCCGCAATTTTTTGCATAATTTTTTCTACACTATCATAGTCTGCTAAGGCATTTTCTCCGCAAGAATCAATAATCCAAGGTAAACGACCAGCACCAAAACGAATATTCCAAGTAACAACTTTTACTTGGTCTGAATTAGAAACAGGAGTGACATACTCACTGGCTTCATACATTTTCGGATTTGATGTTGATGGGTAAGACTTTGCAAATGGCTCACAACTAAGATTAAAAATAATAATTAATAGCGGAAAAATTATCTGTATTACTCTCATTATTCTTTAACCAGTTTTAAGATATTTTCAGGGGGCCTTCCTATTACTGCCTTCTCTCCCTTAGCAAGAATAGGACGCTCCATGATTTTCGGAAACTTAGATATCGACTCAGCCATTTTATGGTTATCGTATATCACTTTCTCTAATTTATTCTCTTTAAAATCTCTTTCATTTTTTCTAACAAATTCTCCTGGGTTCAAACCCAATTTTTTTGATAACGACAAAACACCATCTACATCTAATGGATTTTTTAAATATTCAACCATTATGTAGTTTATTTTACTTTCATTAAGAAGCGACACGGCTTCTCTGCTCTTCCCTCATCTAGGATTATGATATAATATATATTTAGACATATTTTGTTTCATAATTAATTTTCACTTAATTTTAATTAATTTTTACTAAATCAACAACATTTTTATTTTTTATCTTTAAAGGAAGAATAAATTTCATAAAATACTTTATCAGAAAAGCAGGCAGGTAACTGCTCTTTAAAATCATTACCAGAAACATCAAAATATATTGAGTTCTCCCAGTTATATCCTGATTGACATAATGAGTCATAGTTAACTTGCTCTAGGATATTATCGTTAAGCCTTAAATATGAAAGATTAGAATTTTCAAAGATTTGATGTGAAATATTTCCTCTAAGCTTATTATCAAACAAACCCAAGTATACCAATTTTTTCATCTTAACAACTTCAACTGGTATAGTACCGGTCAATTGGTTTTCAAAAAGTGCAATAGATTCGAGATTCTCTGCGCCTGCAATTTCAGAAGGAATGCTACCCGTTAATTTGTTTTTCCCTAAACTTAAAAATTCAAGATTTTTTAATTCACCAATCTCTGATGGAATTGATCCAACAAAATTATTATCAAATAAATTTAGGTATTGCAAATTCTCTAGATTTGTGATTGATTCACTTATATTTCCTGATAATTTATTACTACTTAAGTTGATATGTGTCAGATTGTTAAGAGTGAAAATTTGATGCGGTATTTTTCCATCAAAATTATTATTCGCAAACCAAATCTCCTGGATGGCATTGGACTTATGAATATCAACAGGAATTTTACCACCAAATTGATTTTTACTAATATTAAGCACTCTAAGTTTTCTTAAATCCCACAATTCTTCTGGAATATCTCCACTCAAAAAGTTGTTTTGTAAAAGAAGGATCTCTAAATTTAGAAGTTTTCCAAATTCAGGTGGTATCATTCCAAATAATTTCTTGCCTGTTAGATCTATTTTTTTTGTCTGTACAATAGAGTACCTCTCATTCCATATGTTAACCTGATAATCTCCTTTGACAACATTACTATAAGATGTAAGGCCCCAACAATCTTGTGTCACAACCTGATAGAAATAGACACTATCGAGTGAAAGTACCTGAATCGTGTCTTCTCTTGATAAAACATCTTTGACTTTTTCTTTATCCTTCATATCAACCATACTGGACCGATAAATAATGTATCTTTCAAAATCTTCATCATTATTCATTTCCCACTGAATTTTCAGATCATACCTTCCTTCAATTGTTTGTAAAGTGGAACCTTTGGGTGCTTCTAACTCAAGGGTATTGCTTTTTCTTACTCCACTAGTGTGAAGCCCTGTCGTATTCTTTACATCAATCCAGAACAAATTTTCTTTAGTCGGATCAAATTTTTCCAACACAAAATTTGTTTGGTTTATATCTTTGGTAACAAATATTGTATCTGAGTCTTTACTACTTCCCATAGCTTGCAACAACCTATAGGAATCAAAGTCAATGTCTTCAGATTTTTCCCATTCAATTACCATTTCATAACAATCATATGATACTGATTGGATTTTTATTCCTTTAGGTGGTGATGACGGTATTATTGGAGGTAGCTCTAGCTTTTTAACAACCGGTTCAGGTGGTGGTGGTGGCGGCGGCGGTGGAGCGCTAGCACATCTCCATAAAAACAGAATCATGATGTAACATAAAAAAAGATGTTTGGTAAAATTATTACTTTTGAAAATCACGATGATGTTCCATCTCCAGATCAACCAATAATAATTGGTGTGCCATCTCTTTTATTGTTATTCGAATGGGACCCAGTTCTCTTAACTGAAAGAGATTGAGTATTATTTGTATAACGATTGCAGACTTCTGATTATTTTGCTTATAAATAGTATTCTTTAAACCAAACTTTTCAATCATTTTGTCCAAATTAAGGAAGCTGCACCTAATATACCTGCTTGTCCCTGAGGTAAACCTGACTGAATAAGTTTTATATCTTTTCCTGAACTGTTTATTAAATTGTGTTCCATTGACTTTCTAGCTGGGGCAAAAATACGTTCACCGGCATTACTAAAACCTCCGTAAAATATAAAAGCTTCAGGGCTTAATAAGTTGGCAACTAAGGCAAGACCTTGTCCAAGTTTCTCTCCTGTGTATTGATATATTTTGATTGCAGTCTCATTTCCTTGATCATAAGACTTATCAAGAAGATACCCGTCTATATTTTCTTTACATAAGGTTTGGAGTAATGTATTTTGAGGATCTTTTTTGAAGAGTTTCTGGATGGTATTTTTAATACCAGTAGCGGAGGCATATGACTCCAAACATCCTTTGTTACCACAATTGCATAACCTACCATTAAAATCTATAGATATATGACCCATTTCTCCAGCAAAGCCATCATGACCATAGAGTAAATTTCCAGAACTAAATATTCCACTTCCTAAACCTGTTCCCAATGTAACAACAACAAAATCATCCATATGTTTTGCAAGTCCAAAAGATTTTTCACCCAAAGCAGCAGCATTGGCATCATTTGTTAGTAATACCTCACAATGCATTTTTTCTTTAAAAAGTGAAACAATATCAATACATCCCCAACTTAAATTTGGTGGACTTTGAATCATACCAGTATAATGATTCCCATTAGGAGCACCTATCCCAATTCCCTCAAGAGAATATCGTCGATTTTTAGAAAAAAACTCTTTTATTTTATCACTGATTCTTTCGATAAGATCTGAAATTGGCTTAGATCCATTTGTTGGGATTTCGTCATGAAAAACAATTGTACCCTCACGTGTAACAAAACCATAAATTGTATTTGTACCACCTATATCAATACCAAGGACAATAGATTTTTCCATATTTTTTAAGAGAATAAATTTAATTAACTGACAAAGAAATTAAATATTTGAGCTATATAACCCTAATTTAATTCAGAACCTTGCCTAACTTTCATATCAATTACAGGAAGGGAATTCGGCTCAGGTTCTATAACAACTGTCTTGATTGTCTTGGCTTGTGCTCCATAATTGTCAGAAATTGTTAGCTCAAATGTATATTCACCAGCTTCGCCTTCAAAACTTACTTTCCCTACAAAAGGATTTGGACGAAGTTCAATTTTAGGTCCTGAGACTTGTTGCCAGGTATATTGAATTTCGTCTCCAACATCAGGGTCATAAGAGGCTGTAGCATCCAATATCATAGGATATGTTGTTGTTAAAGGTGAATTATCATGCTCTACCATCACTCTTATTTTTTCTCTTTCTTTAATAGCCATTTTTTCTAATAAACTAACTTTAGTAATAATTTCAGGAGATGGTTTGATTTCTTCAACAACTGAGTCAGATGATGATTTTTTTATTTCCAACAAAACTTTTCGCTCGTATTCCTTCCATTTTATAATGGAAAACCCTGAAATAAAAATTGCAATTAAAGCAAAAAAATTCCCTGTTTTATTTCTACTCACATCAACACCAAGATATTTAATCTTTCATACCCAACAAATTTTCTCTTAATTCTTGAATAATAGTTTTTTTCATTTGATCATATGCTCTAATACCTGCAGTTATATGAGAACCAAAATCTCCACCTTTTACATCTGAAAGGTTGCTCACAAAAAACTCCTGATCATTTTCAGAATCAACAAAAGTTACAGATGCATTACCATATGAGAAAAAAGGAAAACCTGACTCAACAATTTTTGATTTTACCAGCGTATTAGCATCAATGTTTATATAAAAATCAGGTTCATTATTAACAAATTCGACATAACCACTTAACATTTCTTTAATGACAGGTTCTAAAATTGAACTAGTCATTACCTTATTCAAATTCTTTTCTTTGGAGCGAATCATTACTCTTGAAGGAATAACTTCTATCTTCAAAGATTCAGAATCTTTTAAATGAGTTGGTACATTTTTTGCATCTTTGATATCATCAAAAATTTTAGCATAATCTATAGAAAAAAGGATTTGGGATATTGATTTTTTATAAATAGTTCCTATGTCATATTTAATAACACCTTTTTTATCAGAAAAAAGAGTAGTTTTTTTATTATTATAAATGATTTCAATAGGAATTCCATCTAACATTTGACCAGTATTTTGATCTGTAACTTTAATGTTTAAAATATTATTTCTATCTATAATTGTCCTTATCGGACTTTTTTTAAGATTTGCTTTTATCGATATCCTGTCAGCGAACTCTTCTTGCTTATTTCTGATTAATAAAAAAAGGTTATACTTTTTATTTTTATATTGAACTTCAATCGGTTCATCATTAAAAGGAAAGATTTCCTGCCACGCCTTCTGAATTAAAACTAATGATCCTTTACCAAACTTTTTATCTGACTGAACTACGTAATTAAGAGCTATTTCTTTAGCATTATCCCTTAATCTTTCGATTGCCTTGTAATAACTGTCCTTATTTAATCTTACATAGAAATACACGCCAATATCAGTGCTATAGCTATCAACAAATTCGAGTTCAGGAAGTAAAAGGCTAACTCTGGAATTCATGACAGAAGTAATGACATTCTCTATCGATCCATTTACATCACTAGTAAGAATATCCAATTCAGAAGAAATATTTATCTTAATCTGAGATGAAACCTCATGAATGGCAAACTCTTTTGCTAATATTTTTGGATTATTAGAATCAGAATGCTTGGCAAATCCAATACCATGCCAATATTTAAAATCATTTGGCCTATTCTCAATCCACATTGGAGGAGATGAAAAACATCCATTTAATAAAATAACTAAAGATAAGAGAGAAGATTTTTTATAATTCATAGAAAATATATTTATCGTAAATCTACTATCGTCCGTTTTAAGTCCACACCATTAAAGGATGGATTTTGATCAATTAATCCTGGTGTAGTCTCAACATATTTTGGGACAGATCTATATACGTAATCAGTGATTTCATCTAAATTGATAACATTATCACCATCATCTGCTGCCCCAGCAAATCCTTTTAAAAGAGAATAAGTAAATATACTATGCTTTTTATCTTCATAAATTTGGGAGGTCTCTCCATTAGATGATGCACTTAGAATACTAATTTTCTCTGGCAGTTTAGGGTAATCCCATATGGAACCAGACGATTTCTCAGGATTAACATAGGTTACATCCATAAATAATGTAATGGTTTTGATACTATTTAGTATAGACAACTTAACGAGGCTTCCTATCAAATCTTCGATTGGGTATTTTGTAACATGTCTATCATACTTTGCATTCTTTGGAATAAGAATAGGTTGACCATTAACCCACTCACCATATCCTCTATAATAAAGGAATACATCTATTTCTTCTATATTAGAATATTTAACTGCCGAATTTATTCGTTTTCTTAGGTCTCCATCATAAGGATCAAAAATCATTCTATATTCTTCTTCTGTTGGACCTCCCTCCATCTGCCATGGTTTTGAAGGAAGAAGTTGGAAATCTGATAATCCAAATGCTTGATTAAAATATTTTCTCATAACATCTCTGTCCCTATCAGCATATTTTAACTTTGGATATCGTAAATCTTGATATTCTTGGGTCCCAAAAACAATAGCAAGTCCATTTGGATTTTTTCTACTAAGAGGGATATGCCTATCGACATCAATTTCACCAAGTTCATCTGGATAGTAAACAATATTTTCACTACCTAAGTCTTGGATAGTGAGCTCCATTGGAGATCTATAATTTCGCATTGTTTGTAAATCAATACGTTGTTTATATATATTTTCTAAATAATCCTTTAATTCAACATTTATAAAAAATTGATCTAATAAAGTTTTAATAGGTAATTCTATATCCATATAATCACCAGGAGAAAAGCGTGGAAGTGTAACTTTTCCTGTAAATCCCGGAGTTTGAAAAGTCCTATTTTCTTTGATATTTACATCAACAAACTCTGAATCTCCCTCACCAACATTTTGGACACGAATTGTAAGATTAACTGTTTCGTTTTTAGGTATATATCTAGTGTTGAAATCATTAGTTATTGCAAAATCAGCAATAATCATTTTAGGTGGGACCATAGATTCTGTGTTGATATTAAATATATATGGCTCATCTAATTTTATTTTATCTCTGGACAATAAACTTAATTCTAATTGATGCTCTCCAGTACGGACTTCAAGTAAAGCTTTAATATCAATATTAACAAACTTTATCCTCCCTGCTTTTAATGTGTCCAAAATAATTGGTGGACCTAACACAAGACTCCTGATAGGATTTTTTTGTAATACAGAAACAATAATATTATGTGCTGGGCTTTGTCCATCATTAAAAATAGCAAACTGAATTGAACCATTTTCTCGTGCATCCAAAACTTCATCTCCAGAAGATTCAATTAACTTATGATTTTGAATCGTAAAATGAGGAGGGTCAAAAACCCTATTACAAGCTGACATTGAATATGGACTTTCGTCCTCTTCTTTATCAACTGCAGTTATTACATAACAAATATTTGCAGAAAAATCTAAAGATTTTACTTTATAATAAGAGTTAGTTGATTCTCCAATATATTTATACTCATCGCCTGATACTTTTTCATATACCATATAATAAGAAACGTCTTCTTTTGGATCCCAACTAAGATTTATACTGTTAACATCTGCATCAGCAACTAGTCCGGTAGGTGGCTCTAGAAATAATTTTTTACAATACTGATTGGATTTATCACTCTCAATTTGATACTGATCCACACAACTAACTTGGTAACAATATTTCTGCCCTCTCTTTACTTTATCAATAAATGAATTTCCATTTTCTGCTATTATAAGAATCCCATCCCTGTATACATTATAATATTCTGCTCCTTCTATGTCATTCCATATAAGAGTAATATTTTTTTTATTATTAATCGAAGATAAAATAGGTGCTTCAATCAACTGGTGAGTTAAAGCTTTTAGTTCTATTGAAAAATTACTTTCCTTATTAAGACCATCAACCGCAGTTATCTTATAATAATATTCTTTATCATATTCTAGGTTTATATCTTGAAATGCGGTATCATTTATTGTAGCAATTTTTTGATCGTTGCGAAAAATATTATATGCTACTGCGCCATTTACATAACTCCATTTAAGTGAAAATGTATTCTGATAGGTATCAATTTTAATATTTCTAGGTATTTGGGTTCGGGCACTAGCACAAGTAGGATTTGATAATTCTCCTTCGATACCGAAGTCTGAAGAGGCCTTTAAAGTATAGCAATATTCTATTCCAGGCGTCACCTTCTTTTCAAACCTTGCTTCTCCTCCAGAATATATTTTCTCCCCATTTTCATATAGCGTGTACAATTTAGCTTGATTTATATCTTTCCACGAAAAACTAATAGTTTCTGCTGTCGATTTTATATTTATTTTTTTTATTCGAAGAATAGGATCCTTTAAGGTAGGAGGGCTACTATTATATAAATAACATTCCACAGGCTGATCTTTACCATTTAGTTCAAAGATAAAATCCAAATCACTATTTTTATTTTTTCTTGGATTAACTTTTATACGTTTTGATCCATATCCTAAATCACTTGCAACTATATAATAAAATCTTGGTCTAACACCTTCAAATTTAAATTGCCCCTTCCGGTTTGTTGTAGTTTCCATGAATATTTCATCTTTCAGATTTCTTATGGTTACATTAACTTTTTTTAAAGGATTTCCTTCTGGATTAATTACTCTTCCAGAAATAGTTACATTTTTTGCAAGTATGGAAGAGGAAAGAACTATAGGCCAAAATAATATTATCAATATCTTGATTGATAAAAAATGTCTAGACATTTTCAAAAACTCTAGAGACTAGGGTAATCTGCAGATTACGCGATCTGGTCTAGAAGTAAAAAGTATAGGAATTTGAGGTAGATCACTGTACAAGGCTTTTGTAGTATCCTCCACATTCTTTTGCACATAACTATGAAGCTCTGCTATAGTAAGTTTTTTGTCTCCGTTATCAGCCTCACCTCTTAATCCTTTCAATAAATAATAGGTGAAAAGTCCATTTTGATATTCAGGGTGCTCATATGCAAGCTGAGTTGTATTGGAAGCAAAGAAGACAGTAAGAGATTGAGGTGGTGTAATTTCTTTTGGTAATGTAACTAATGGCTCTTCAGGTTCACCTTTTTTCTTTTTCTTTTTCTTTTTCTTTTTCTTTTTTTTACCTTTTTCATCATCAGTTTCATTATCGATTTTCACAATATTTTGGGAAAAAGATGAATTATTAAAATCAACGTCCATAAAAAGAGTGATATCTCCAACATCAGGCATAGATTGAATAGATTCTAAATTTTTATATAAATCTTTTACACGATAAAAAGATGTGCTTTTTGATTCATCTGCATCAAATGGTAATAGAACTTTTTCTCCATTAATTGTTGTACCCTCACCACTAAAGTAGATAAAAAGATCAACCGTGTCCTTTAATGAATACTCAAGATTTGAGGTTATCTTATTTTTAATAAAACCTAACCCTGGATCAAATATAGTTCTAAAATCATTACTTGATATACCATTATTATAAAGCCAATACTGACTTGGGACAATTTCATGGTCTTCCATGCCAAAAAATTGATAAAAATATTCACGAACTTGCTCAACATTATTAGATGTAGAAGTTTTCACTTGTATAGTAGAATCTAGGAATGAAGGATTACCTAAGACTATTCCTATAGCATCCCTATTAAGTACCCCTCGAGGGATATTTGATAATAGTTCAGGTTGATTAAATTTTTGGCCTATAGAAAGATCATTAGGGTATGGAGATTTATAAACAATTAAATCTTCTATACCTTTATAGGTTTTCATAGTCTCGATA
>JAYPLH010000050.1:1223-9534 GCA_038365355.1 Fidelibacterota bacterium | reverse complement strand
TTATTATGACGAATAAAAGACGAAATTTTTTAAAAAAATCTGCTCTATTAGGTGCGCTTCCATTAGTTGGATTTGATCAGCAAGTTATAAATACTGAAAAAATACCTTTCTCAAAAATCAATAAAGGCGATACCATTTTATTTCAAGGGGATTCCATTACAGACTCATCTCGAGAAAAGGAAAAAGAATTACCCAATAGTCCAGATTCTTTGGGAAAAGGTTATGCTTTTCTTGCTGCTTCTAAAATGCTAAATACACTCCCAAAAAAAGACCTTACAATTTATAATCGTGGAATAAGTGGAAATAAAGTATATCAGCTTGCAGATAGATGGGATAAAGATGCATTGGATTTGAAACCCGATTGGATAAGTATTTTAATAGGAGTCAACGATTATTGGCATGTGTTACACCACGGTTATAAAGGCACATTTGAAACCTATGAAAATGACTATAGAAAACTTCTTAAACGAACTAAAGAAGCCCTCCCCGATGTTAAATTAATTATTTGTCAACCATTCGCTATTCCTGGAACAACTGCAGTTGACGAAAGCTGGGTTAAACCTTTTGGAAAATACCAGGCAGTAGCTCAGAAATTAGCAATAGAGTTCAATGCTTTTTGGGTTCCTTTTCAAGAGGTGTTTGATAGAGCCATACTAGATGCCCCTGCTTCCTATTGGATTCCAGATGGCGTTCACCCCTCTATTTCTGGAAGTCAGCTTATGGCTGATGAATGGATTAAAGTAATAGAAAGTGCATAGGCAGCTTTTTCCTCAGTTAAAAAAACTCTTTAAAGAGCAATTCTTATTTTGAAGTACGGAATTTAAATCACTTTTTGGGACCTTTTTCAACTTTATAAACGAAGATTAAAAATGAAATCTCCAAGCTTAATTGCTCTTGGATAATTGCAATATTTGACACCAAATAAAGTAGTTTCTAACTATTGAGTCATCAGGCCTTACTTTAGGATCATTTTTAAATTATTTGACTTGACTAGATCATAATGATTTATAAAAAAACGTTTAGAAATTTCATTACCTATTATGAGATGGTTGATGAATCCTTTTCCTTCTTTTTCAATTACTAAATTATTTTGTTTGTAATATCTACTATCTAATTGAATGGTGATTTTATCAAAAACAGGGGAAGTTACTGCATAAATAGCTTCAGCCGGACTGACTGGATAAAGCCCCATCATGCTAAAAATTAACCAAGCAGACATTGTGCCTGTATCATCATTTCCAGGCAAGCCATCAGGGGTATTTTTAAAATGTTTTTTAATTAGCTCAGATACTTTATCTTGTGTCCGCCATTCTTGACCAGGTAAATAATTAAATAAATAAGGATATCCAATATCGGGTTCATTTGCCATATCAAATTGTCCCAAATCAAAAACCTTTTGAAGCTGATTTGAATAAGCTTCTTCCCCTCCCATAAGTTGCATTAATCCTTTATTGTCATGAGCTAGCATGAAAGTGTATTGCCATGAATTCCCTTCGATAAAACCCAAATTCTTCTGGAAATTAGCACCTGTTTCAGGATTGAAAGGACGGACCCACGAATTATCCGCATTTTTAGGTCTCAATAAATTAAATTCTTTATCAAAAAGTTTACGATATGATATAGACCGCTTTCTAAAAAAAACCTCATCTTTATTTTTTTTCAGCGCTTTTGCCAATTGTGCTATTGCAAAGTCTGAAACGTTATATTCTTGCGTTGTAGAAACAGCCCCATCCTTTGTTGAAGCTGTAGTCAAATACCCTCGTTCTATATATTCTTTTATCTCTGGTCTAAGTGTGTTATTTTCCAATTTCATAGCACTCTTTAACATCCCCTCATAGGCTTTCTCAACATCAAAATCCTTAATCCCTCGCAAATAGGTATCGGCTATAATTATTCCTGCCGGATCACCTACCATGGTCGTGGTTTCTGTTGCATTTAACTCCCATTTTGGCAGCCAGCCACTTTCATCATATATAGATAACATGCTTTTAACCATCTCTGACTGCTGCTTTGGATATACTAGAGACATCAATGAATGTAGATTTCTATATGTATCCCACAATGAAAAAACTGTAAAACGCGTTCCCTTTGTTTTTAGGGTTTCTCTTGTGGCCATTTTAGGGTATTGTCCGTTTATATCATTAAATGTATTGGGATGAATCAACGTGTGATATAATGCTGTATAAAATATCGTTTTATCGTCTTCAGATCCACCATCTACATTGATCTTTGAAAGTAAATCATTCCATTTTTTTGACGTTTTTCTATACACATCTTCAAACGATAATTCTTCGGTCTCTTTTTTTAGGTTTTCTCTAGCATTTTCAATACTGACATAAGAAACAGCAATTTTGACTTCCACAGAAGTTGGCTCTTTAAAGTCGTAACTCATATACGCGCCAATACTATCGCCAATAATTTCTTTTCTGTAGTTCTTATATAACCTTGTTTTTCCATTATAAGACATCCATTGACTTTCTAATCCTTTTTGTTTGACAGAGTTTTCCCAAATTCCAAATTCATTAGAAGGCTTACTGAATTTTGCTACGAAGTATAAAGGATAAGACTCTTCTGGTTTATAGTAACAAAAAGAACCTACTTGACGTATCCCCTCAATTTCTGTTGATGAAACCACTTTAACTGATCCACCCTGTTCATTTGTTAAACCTAAACCTAAATTAATTAGGATATTTGACTTCCCTTTTGGAAAAAAATAATTGCTGACTCCTGTTCTGGTGGTGGCTGTCGCTTCAACTTTAATATCATATTTATCTAAAATAGTACTGTAATAACCGGCTTTAGCTACTTCATTTGAATACGTGCTACCATACTTTTGCGGATTTGTTTCTAACTCACCGTTTGTAGGCATTGTTAGAATAACTCCTAAATCGGGACAACCAACACCACTTAAGTTGACATGTGAAAAACCAGTTAAAAAAGTGTTTTCATAAACGTAAGGGGTTGATAACCAACGACTGTCTTTTTCAAACGAATTTTGAGGGCCAGACACGTTAAAAGGTGATACATTAATCATCCCCCTTGGGGCAATTGCTCCAGGATTAGTAGCCCCATAATTAGACGTTCCAATAAAAGGATTCACATAACGCAAAAAATTAGGAGACAATTTTTTTTCTATACCACTCTGTTGCTTACAAGATGCCAATAGCAACAAGCTAATTCCAAATAAAATTTTAGTCATTTTCATAAAGTAAATCTAATTTGATTGCAAGACATCAGAAAATAAAAATCTAAAATTAATAAACTTTAGTATTTACGTTTTTATTTATATCAAACCACTTCCACATATAGTAAAATTTAGTTTATACAATGTTTACTTGCACACTATTTACTTTTAATTTTAGAAAAGCTTAAAAAAGCAAAATAATTACTTGAATATATAATCACTAATATACTCTATTACATATCATTAATAAATTTTATATAAAATAAATTATTTTTTTTTCTAGCAGTTAAGTGAAAGATGCCTCGAGTCCGATCTTCTGCAATCTAACTGTATAAGAGTTTTCTTGAGTAGGCTTTTTTTGTGAGTTACGGCCACCTGTTTCCTGAGTTGAAAAGCAAATTTCTTTCAAAATTTAAAGTATTATTAAATACCTTTATTTAAAAAAACGATGAGGCTGTTTCTTAATATTTGTTCTTGTATATGTTATATACTCTCACTTTTCTTCTTATTATTTTCTAATTGGGAAAATTCAAATAGTTGTGCGATTGTTTTAGCTCTTTGGGGGGTTGGTTTTATCCTTCAGGCACATTCTTTTCCCTCTAGAACATTTAATCCTGAAAACTGGATAAAAAAGAACTAAAAACTAAATTATTAAAGTTCCTATGGATAAAGATATCTGGATATCGGTTAATATTGTGAAGTCATAATTTAGATTCATGTTTTACGTCACATTAGATTGTAAATATTCATGATAAATCATAAAAGTCCAGATAAACCCAGTAGCTTTTTCATAGCCATTATTTGTTTTGTTGGCTCTTTAGGGGGATTACTTTTTGGATTTGACACAGCAGTAATTTCTGGGACATTCAGTTTTATTGAAAAGTATTTTTCATTAGACGAAATTGAGACTGGATGGTTTGCGAGCTCTGCTCTTGTAGGGGCAATTATTGGCGCTATTGTATCTGGAGGTCTTAGTGATAGATTTGGAAGAAAACCTATTCTAATGATCGCTGCATCATTATTTTTTATTTCTGCACTGGGATGTACTGTTCCAGACTCATTTATTTTTTTAATTATTGCAAGAATAATTGGAGGCGTTGGAGTGGGAATGGCATCTGTTCTTTCCCCATTATATATATCTGAATTCTCACCCCCAAAAATCAGAGGAAAATTAATTGCTCTTTACCAACTTTCAATTGTAATAGGAATTTTGTTGGCATACTTATCTAACTGGTTGTTATTAAGATTTTCCAAAGAAAGTATTTCATTATTTTATGAAACAGATAAACTATATAAAATATTTGTCTTGGATGTTTGGCGTGGAATGTTCGGTCTTGAAATGATTCCATCAGGGTTGTTTATCCTTCTTTTATTTTTTATTCCTGAAAGTCCACGATGGTTAATTAAGAATAATAAACCTGAAAAGGGACTAAGTATTTTAACAAAAATTAGTGGATCAGAGTTAGCAGAAAAAGAATTTAAAGAAATCAAGAATTCAATTAATCAATTTAAAGGAAAATTATCAGAGCTCATTAGACCTGGATTAAGATTAGCCTTACTTGTTGGAATAGGTTTATCTGTTTTTGGACAATTGACAGGAGTTAATATTATAATTTATTATGGTCCTACAATACTAGAGAATGCTGGGTTTAAAATTGACGGAGCACTTCAATTTCAAGTTGCTATTGGGTTAATAAATCTAATTTTTACAATTCTTGCTTTATGGAAAATTGATAGCTGGGGAAGACGGCCTCTATTAGTTTATGGGATGTTTTCTGTTTTTGTTTCTCTAGTTATTATAGCTTTGGAATTTACATTTGGTTCTGGCCAAGGTATTCTAATTCTAATTATGCTTTGCATTTATATGGCATCTTTAGCGCTATCTATTAATGCGGTAATATGGGTTTTAATTGGTGAAATTTTTCCAAATAAGATTAGAGGATCTGCTATGTCAATAGTAACATTTACTAACTGGGGAGCTAACTTTTTAACTGCTTTTACATTCCCATGGTTTATTGATAAAATTGGAATTGGGGGTGGTTTTTTTACTTTCGCTGGGATGTGTCTAGTTGCAACAATTTTTTTCAATAAGTATGTTCCTGAAACAAAAGGTAAAAGTCTTGAGGAAATAGAAAGCTATTGGAGTAAAAAAATCCTTTAATATTCTTAAGAATATTAAAACAGAAAAAACTAGATTATTTCTATCTAATGTCAATCAAAATTACAAGATGTACCAATACCAAAAAAAGTCTTTTTTAAGTGGTAACACATATAAGTTTTATTTGTTTTAGAACAATCTACATGACCTACTTACAAGAATTTCTATGTAAATAATTATTGGCCAAGAGAAATTGTTTTACATAAAGTCATAAATAGAATAACCGTTTATGCTATTCACAATGGTGGAGTTTAAAAAAGTTATATCAATTATTTATGAAAAAGTTTTTTTTTGAAATTGGCTTAAAAGCTTTATATGGATATTTTTCAGGCTTAATAGTTGTTCCCGTGGTTAATGTGATTGGGGTCTCCCCTTTTGCATCAAAAACTACTTCTACTAGTGAAGCTGTATAACCTTTTGCTTCAGGTATTTTGATGGCATAATTCCCTGAGGTTACTAAATCAACTGGGGTTTTTTTCCAGGCTTCTTTTCCAACCTCCCAACTTCTGAAATCTCTTTTTCTTGGATTGTTAGCTTTCCAAATCGCAATTTCATAAGGAATCTGAGTTTTAATTTTAAGATAAATACTGTCCTGGTCAATTTTCCAATCCATATCTGGAATGGGTTTATTTCTTATAATCTTGCGGTAAAAGGAAAATACATTCTCCGAGCGGTAGCTTCCTGCCAATCCGTGGTTGCCATTTGGGACATACTGAAGGTATTTTTTTCCGGGTAGTTCATTCCAATAAAACTTCCATGAGTCAGGCAAAAAAAACTCATCTATAGTTCCATTAATCAATAGTTTAGGCATTTGAAAAAGTTTTTTAAATTGATAAGGCTCTACAAGTTTTAACAAGCGATCAAAAGCATCAGTTCCCATCCACTCCATAATTCCATAGTCAATATAGTTTTTTATTACCGGTGACCAATCACCATATGCTCTATAATGGTGTTGAAATGATGGTTCTAAATTTAGCATATCTATAACCAATGGGGCAATTCCCATTACCCTATTATCAACTGCTGCGGTAGTCCAGGTAGTCCATCCCCTCTTTGAGGCACCTGATATGAAAAATTTATTAGTAGGAATATTAGAGGATTTGGTGATCTCTTGAATTACGTCCATAGCCTTTACTACTGCTCTTGTCATGGGAAATCTAGAAAGCCATTTCGAATCTTTATCTTTTGCCCCACCGGATAAAAATCGGTCCCAGCCATAAGCAATTATATCGTCTTCATATCTTTGAATGCTGTCAGAACCGATAAAACTTATCGGTTGAAAAGGGATATTACTAATGTGAGCTACAACAGATTCAGAGGCAATGGATTGAGCAATGGATATACTATCTAAATAGATTTCATTTTGTTCAGTAGATCCCCCCCCAACAAATAATAATGCGTGAGACGAACTTAAATTAGTTGGGATTACAACATCAACCCAATGCCACCAAATAGGCTTGTTAACTAATTTCTTATTCAACCACTTCCCAGAGGTCATTTTAATATGATATAAACTGTAGTCTAATTCCTTAATTGAATCCTTAATAACAAATCCAAAATCTTTATTTTCAGCTTTTACATAGTCTTTTAAAAGTTGAATAGGTTCAATTTGGGTTTTCTCCTCTGATGCAGAGTTACATGAATTATAATAAAAAAGAATAATTATTGCGCAAGTGAATGAGCTAAGTTGAAGTTTAATTGATGATTTGAACATTATCTAAAATTTATCTTATTAGAACCAATAGATACATAAATCCTTTAATCACATTAACATCAAATCTAACGATTTTTTTGGAAGAGCTCTCTCCTTCCTTTTATATCTTAACAGACTTTTAGTTAGCTATTTTTATAACCTTAGTTCTGAAAATAAGATTAAAATCAATATTTTTCGAAAAGAAAATTAAACTATGTGTATTTTATCCCAATTTCAAAAATATTATTTTCTGATTTTCTTTTTATTTGGTTATTCATTTCTTTCCAAGGCCCAAGATATAAAGGTTACAAAACAGCTGATCTTTCCATCTCAAAACCAACACGTTCATAGCAGTTCTTTAGTTAGTTTGCCTAATGGAGACCTTCTGGCCTGTTGGTTTCAAGGATCTGGAGAAAGAAAAGCTGATGACGTTAAAATTATGGGGGCCAGACTAAAAAAAGGACACTTCAATTGGAGTAAACCTTTTGAAATGGCTGATACACCCAACTTCCCCGATTGTAATCCAGTTTTATTTTTGAGCCAAGAAAATGAACTTTTTTTGTTTTGGATCGTTATTCAAGCCAACCGATGGGAGGAAGCAATCTTAAAATATAAAAAGACAAGAGACTATACTGCAGAAGGTTCTCCAAAGTGGACATGGCAAGACATTATATTATTGAAACCTAGTGAGCAATTCAAAAAAACAATAGAATACAAATTTAAACAATTACCCGATAGAAACTTGGGTTGGGCTGAATATGCTCAACCTTATGAGAGGATGATTATAAAGGCGGCAAGTGACAAATCCAAAAGACAAAAAGGATGGATGACTCGGACAAAACCTTTACAACTCTCATCAGGAAGAATATTGTTACCATTGTATTCAGATGGGTTCAATTTTTCAATAATCGCCTTCTCAGATGATAATGGTAAAAATTGGAACTGTAGTGAACCCCTTGTTGGGTATGGAAATATTCAACCAAGTCTAGAGGAAAAACAAAACGGAGAAATAGTTGCCTATATGAGAGACAATGGTGATCCACCCAACAGGGTCCTTATGAGCTATTCTACTGATCAAGGTGAACATTGGAAAAAAGTCGTAGACATTTCAGTACCTAACCCAGGATCTAGTCTTCATACTTTGAAAATTGATAATGGTCACTGGCTTATGGTTAATAATAATATAGAATCAGGCAGAAACGTTCTGAATCTTAACCGCTCAACTGATGAGGGTAAAACTTGGAAATCAATATATGAAATTGAAAAATCAAAGGAT
>JAYPLH010000050.1:0-1123 GCA_038365355.1 Fidelibacterota bacterium | reverse complement strand
TTTAAAAAAAATTATGGATCAGCTTCCTTGTACTCAGATTACATCTCTTAAAAATATTAAGGGCTCGCTTTGGGCTGGAAGCACAAAAGGAGCTTTTAAATTAAGAGAGGATGGGAAATTCGACTATTATGCTTCAAGAAGATGGCTTTTAGATGACCACGTAATCGATATTTCAGATGGCCCAGGCAAAAGTGTTTTAATATTATCACAAAAAGGACTCAACCAAATCAGCTTTAAGCTAATGACTTTAGAGAGTAAAGCGGCCTTATTCCAGGAAATACAGAGAAAAAGACACATTCGATATGGTCTTGAGTCCGCAGTAAGACTTCAAGTCGCAGGTGATATATCTACTGCAACCCTTATTGATACAGACAATGATGGTCTATGGACATCTATGTATTTAGCGTCAGAATTATTTCGTTATGCTGCAACTGGATCTAAAGAGGCACAGCAAAATGCTTATGAAGCTTTAGTTGCCATGGAAAGACTCACTACCATATCGGGAATCCCAGGATTTCCAGCTAGAACATATGAGATAGATCAATTTCAAAGAAGTAATTGGAACAAAAACTCAAACTATGGAGTCTGGAAAAAATCTAAAAATTCTGACTGGGTATGGAAAACCACTACAAGTAGCGATGAATCATGTGGGCATTTTTTTGCTTATGCACTTTTCGCAGAAATAATCGAGGATAAGGAATGGAGAAATCGTGCTATTAAATTGATCAAAAATCAAATGGATCACATAATTGAAAATAATTGGTATCTGGTTTCTTGGGATGGAAAACCTACGCGCTGGGGAAGGTGGAATCCAGACTATGTAAATAGTTTTCCAATTCAGGTAGGAGATAGAAGATTAAACTCTACCCTGATTCTGTCTTTTCTACAAACCGCTTACCACTTCACTAAAGACGAAAAATACAAAAACCATGCTTTAGAGTTGGGTAAAAAATACGGTTATGAAGAAAATGCTACTCGCTCAGCTAAAACAATTGGATATGTGGCTGACCAGTTGCTTAGTGATGCATGGAATCACTCTGACGATGAAATGTATTTTTTAACTGCTCCGGCATTTGTAAAATATGCTTTAGATCAAGCTAGTGCAAAAAAACACCTTGAAACA
>JAYPLH010000296.1:0-1768 GCA_038365355.1 Fidelibacterota bacterium | reverse complement strand
TTCAGCTATTTGCTTTACAATTTTGTGGATAGTCATTATCTATATAAAATATTTATGTTTCACACTTCTACTCAGGAAGTCTTTGCAACGTATGTAGATATGAGAAGAAAAAAACATATTAATAAAATTAAAGCAATCCGAACGGCAAACCACTCTTTTGAGAACCTTTTCTCCCACTTTGTAACTTTTACAATATCGCCTTTTACCGCTTTATATATTGGTTTTTCTATTTCAACTTCAACTTTTTTCTCGATTACATCGAACCACTTCAGTTCTTTGTTTTGATTAAATAGTTTTGAACCATTATTCCCTAAAGAAGCGTAATCGTAGAAAAAACTAAAAAGTAAAAAGGCAAGAATGCATGATGTCACATAAAATTCCTCATGTATAAAATTCCAGAGTACATGTGAAGTAGTTTGATCGTAAATGAAAAAATATAAAATTGCATCGATTCCATATACTAAAAAATAAATGAACAATATGGTGGATAAAAAGGAACTCCATAGCTTGAGCAATTGCGAAATAATAGATTTTGCAAATTTCATCCAATTTAATTTGCTATGATAAACTGTCTTTATAGTTTTTTCTTTTTTTTGGTTCATCTGAACTAAAAATCTTGAATTAAACCAACCACAAGGTTAATAAATATTTTTTCATTTAATCAGCATACCAGAATGAATGATTAGGAACACCATAACATTGATATTCGCTAACAATTGCACCATCTACAACCTTAACGCCACCTAACTTCATTAGCTGCTTTCCATCGTGAGGACATCTTTTTTCAGAAACTAAAGTATTATTTTCTTCTAATAAAAAATTGCCAACTTCATTTAAAACATCTATTAAAACAGAGGGCTCTCTTTCTTCTTTTGAAGATGGTTCATTACTAATAGTTGGGCTATCATTATATTTATTTTGAAATTTTGGTTTTGGGTAATAAGTCTTTTTATTTTCATTTGATAATAAATAATCACCGCATTGTTTTTCTTTTAATAGAAAGTATTGAAATTCTCTATCAGTCATTTCATTCATTTCTAATGATAGCAAAGAAACATATTTTTCATCATTACAAGGATTCTTTTTTTCTTTAAGAAGTAGTTTTTGTTGATACTTTTCAACTATTTTTTTTGCTTCGGGATTTTCAGAGTAAAAATTTGAATCTTTTTCAGCCATTTTTTTGTAGGTTTTGTAATCACTTAATTCTTCATATTCCACACATTTTTCTCTCAAATATTCATATTCTTTATTTGGTCTGTGAATGCTCCATTTCCCTTCTACAATTTCATTTGTAAGTTCAATGTATCTGCTATCATTGCAAGGATTATTTGGGTCAACATCATATTTCCAATGTAAAATCCAATATTGATGCGTCATATTTACATCGCACCTATATCTTCTATAGAGCGAATCATTTATAGTCTTAGTCTCTATACCTCCTAAAGTCATCACAAGTGGTCCACCATCTATTGAACATCTTGAATATTCAGATGGAAGTATTTCTTGCCCAAAGCAAACCCCAACCAATAAAACGATAAATAGATATTTTTTCATACTTACTAAATCTACAAAAATCTGAGGCTCTAAAAAATGTATGGGCATATATATATATACCCCTTACGCTGCTCGGGGATGGGGTAGGGGGGTATCGATATTTAAGATAAAAGGTGTACCCGTCTATCTTACTAAGTAAAAAAAAACAAAGTCCGAAATAAAGTCTGTAGCTAACTAAGTAATGACTTGAACAATTATTGCCATTACCCAAAAA
>JAYPLH010000049.1:7359-9665 GCA_038365355.1 Fidelibacterota bacterium | reverse complement strand
GGTGATTTAGTAATAGCATCTGAGTTAGTTACTCCAGATGCTATTAACTTTATGGCTAAAGAAGGACGGGGCATGATCTGTGTATCGATTACCAATCAAAGAGCAAAAGCTTTAGACCTTATGCCAATGGAGAGAAAATATACAGGCCTTCATGAAACAAACTTTACTATAAGTGTAGATGCTAGGAAAAATACAACAACAGGAATATCAGCCTTTGACAGATTTGAAACTGTAAGAGCATTGATAGATGACAAAACAGTAGCGGAGGATCTTTCAAGACCAGGGCATATTTTCCCGATCGTTGGTAAAAAAGGTGGTGTGCTAAGGCGTTCAGGGCATACAGAAGCAAGCATTGACCTTGCTGAATTAGCAGGCCTTAAACCAAGTGGCGTTATTTGTGAAATAATGGCTGATGATGGATCAATGGCTAGAGGAGATCAACTACAAGATTTTTCAGTAAAACACGGCCTAAAAATTATTTCTATTGAAGACTTAATTCGTTTTATAAGAAAAAAGAAAAAAATTGTAGAGAAAGTAGAAGATATTCATCTTCCAACTGAAGTAGGAAAATTTCATTTGCATCTTTATGAAGAAATTTTCAACAAAAAAACACACCTTGCTCTTACCTATGGAGATTTCTTATCAAAGGAATCAGTAATGGTAAGAGTTCACTCAGAATGTCTTACAGGAGATGTATTTAATTCTTTAAGATGCGACTGCGGAAAACAACTTAGCTCTGCCATTTCAACAATCGAAAGCAATGGATCCGGAATCCTAGTCTATTTAAGACAAGAAGGTAGAGGGATAGGGCTAAAGCATAAAATTAAAGCTTATAAACTACAAGAAGAAGGTTTAGATACAGTGGAGGCAAACGAAAAATTAGGATTTGGGGCTGATTTGAGAGACTACGGTGTTGGAGCACAAATTCTAAAAGATTTAGGTGCAACTAAATTAACTGTTTTAACAAATAATCCTAAAAAACTAGTTGGACTTGAAGGGCATGGATTAGAAATAACTTCTAGAGTTCCCATTGAAATTGAAGCTAATCAAGAAAATAAAAATTATTTAAACACAAAAAAAAATAAATTAGGACATATACTTAATCTATGATCGGAATTGTTGTTAGTGTTTTTAATAAACCTATTACAGATGGTTTATTAAGAGGATGTATTAAATCATTAAAAGAGAGCGGTTTTGAAGAAAATAGCATCAATATATTTCATGTTCCTGGAGCATTTGAATTACCTGCAAAAGTTAAAAAATTAACAGAAAATAATAGCTATGATTGTATCATAGCACTTGGTTGTATAATTAAAGGTGAGACTGATCACTATCATTATATTTCTCAAGCTGTAACCAACGGAATTATGTCAGTAACTCTAGAAAAAACTAATCCGCATATAATATTTGGTGTATTAACTTGCCAAAACAAAGAATTAGCCTATGCCAGGTCTGGAGATAATGAAAAAAACAAAGGGTATGAGGCAGGTGCGGCAGCTTCCCACCAGATTAAAAAAGGAAATATTCTAAATTAAATTTCTCTGATCTTCAAGTCCTAAAGATATTAGAAAAGGGTCATCCTTTTGCTGCTCTGAAAAATATTTTTTTGAAATTATACCATTCCATTTATTTTTAATTAATATTTGACCAATTACGCCTCCCAAAGAATTTCCTGGACCCAGTAATAAAACCTTATCTGGGCAAAACTCTTTAAGCGCAACGGACATTGCTTTTGAAAAATTAAAAACATCAGATACCTGATCTCCTAATGTATACTCAAATAGAGAGCTTACATTTGTACTAAATGGACTCCAAATATTACCTTTACCATCAATAACTGGTATGGAAGGCTTTTGAAAATTTTTTGGGGAAATTAAATTAAAAGCCTTTTCGGAAATTGATTTAAGAAGAGGGGTGTGGAAAGCAGCATGATAAGGCAATTGAAATGGATAGTGCTCTTTTTTGGGTAATTTTTTTAACAAGATATCTAAAGAAGTTTGCTCCCCTCCTATTACTATATAACCACCTAAGTCTATTGAAATATAGCAATCCGCCTTTTTTACTTGTGAAATGATATTAGTTTTTTTTTCTTTATTCTCAATCCAATCATCATCTACTACTGGGTAAATAATTTGCCCTCCAATAATTTGGTTTTTCATCATTGAACCCATGGTTTGAATGAGCTCATACCCTTGTTTGATTGATAATACATTCCCCAATACAAGTGTAGTGTACCAACCCATTGAGTTCCCAATAATTGAAACCACCTCATATTTTTTCTGATCAATAAATGAAAAATCAGATAT
>JAYPLH010000049.1:0-7259 GCA_038365355.1 Fidelibacterota bacterium | reverse complement strand
CAATAATTGAAACCACCTCATATTTTTTCTGATCAATAAATGAAAAATCAGATATACTACAAGCAAAAATCAACGTTGACGCATTTTCTCCAGCCATATGAATTTTAGATTGGAAAGGTTTTAAATCAAGGGAGGATAAACTTTTTAGCCCCTCGTTTTCTCTTTGTTTATCCATCCAACTAATTTGGTCTTTTCTAAACTTTCCATATTTAGCTAAATAACCTGAAGTCTCTCTTGTATAAGTACCCCTTCCTGGGCATACAACAATTATTCTTTTTTTATCCATTGATTAAGTCTATAGCCTTCTGGACAATTGATTTTCTACTTGGTAATGTAGACGTTGCTGACACTCCTAAAGGTATAAAACTATCCTTAGCAGCATGCAACTCAATTTTAGATTTTCCGTTAAGCCCACATAATAGATCTGTTAAAATACCTTCGCCATGACATCCTGTCTTACGACATTCATCTACTATAAGAATATTTTTACATTTTTCTATGTTACCAATAAGATCTTCATAATTAATTGGAGCAAGCCATCGTAAATCAATTACCTTTATCTTCTTCCTTGTTTTTTTCTCAATTTCTTTCTTTGCTTGCAAGGATAGATATAAACCATTCCCATACGTAATTATAGTTAAGACTTCACTTGTACCGTACACAGCGAATTCACCTACAGGGATTTCACTTTCCAATTCTGGATAGGAACATAACCATTCTCCATCTTTCGGTTTATGAAGATCTTTCGTCATATACAATGCAATGGGTTCTACGAATACGATTACTCGTCCATTTTTGTAAGCTTCTCTCACTGATGTTCTAAGCATTTTTACGGCATCAGCTCCATTTGAAGGAACGGCAAGAATTATTCCTGGAATATCTCGGAACACTGTTAACGAATTATCATTATGGAAATGTCCTCCAAATCCTTTTTGATATGCTAAACCGGGTACTCTTAGCACCATTGGATTCGTAAATTGTCCTTTGGAAAAAAAAGGAAGAGTGGCTGCCTCCCCGCGTAGCTGATCTTCTGCGTTATGCAAATATGCTAAAAATTGTATCTCAGGAATCGGAATAAATCCATTGTGAGCAAAACCTATTCCAAAGCCAATAATAGAAGTTTCATCCAAAGGGCTATTAAACACTCTTCTCTCTCCGAATTGCTTATATAAATCTGCTGTTATATGATACACGCCTCCTTTTTGTGCTACATCTTCGCCAAAAATAAGTGTATTAGAATACTGAAGTAGAAGGTCCGATAAAGAATAATTTAATAGCTTACCCATATGCTGGGGGATTTTCAACCTTTCAAATTCTTTACCAAAAATATTTTTTCGTGATTTAGCAGTCGGGATAAATGGTACGTTATTTCGTTTATTTTTATTCGCTGCAATTGCACTCATTACATCTTCAGGCTTACGTAATGATGGTCTTAAAACTGCTGAGTTAAAAACACAACTTATTTGTTCTCTAATTTGTTCATATAAAGATAAAATTTCAGAAGATGTTAAACATTTTTTTTCCAGCATAATTCTTGCGGAGTGAAGTAATGGGTCATCTGATTCTATCCTTTCAATCTCACTAAGCGATTTATAACCAACTTCAATATCTGATCCTGCATGACCCATAAGTCTGATTGTTTTCATATGAAGAAAAACAGGGCATCTTTGTTTCCTACAAATTTTTTCGGCTTCTTTTGCTTTTTTTACTAAGTCCACAAGATGCAAACCATCTGCTTGAATGTATTTGATGCCAGTTTTATTAGAAAAATTTTCCTTTATCCAACCTTCTTGAGTGGGAACAGATATACCTGTCCCATTATCTTCACATAAAAAAATAATAGGAACATGACCGCCCAAATTTTTTATCCATGAAGCAGTATTAAAAGCTGATAACGCGGAGGCATGATTTGCACTAGCATCCCCAAAACTGCATAATACTATACTATTTTTCTCTAAATTTCTTTCTTTAATTTCAAGATCCTTAGCTCTATCAATTGAAAAAGCTGTCCCTACAGCTTTTGGTAAATGACTTGCAATTGTACTTGTTTGAGGTGGAATATTTAGCTTTTTACTTCCTATAACTTTATGGCGACCTCCGCTTATAGGATCTTCTGATGAAGCCATAAAAGAAAGTGCTGTATCAAAAAAAGGAGTTAGACCAGAAACTTGTTTAGATCTCTGAAGAAAAAATGGAGTACTTCGGTAATGAAGAAATGCCATATCAGTGTATGGAAAAACATAACCAAAAACGGCATTACCTTCATGACCAGAGCTGCCTATAGTATAATAACACTTACCTTGATCCTTAAGCACTCTGGCTTTTAAATCCATATGCCGGCTAGCTATCTGAGATTCAAAAATTGATATTAAATCTATATTAGGAATATAGTGATCTAAGTTTAATGAATCGATTTTTGGTTCAGGAAGACTTCCTTCTTTAACCCGTTTTGTAAAATTGGAATCTACTACTTCTGCCCTATTAAATAATGACATAGCAAAGCTATTTCAAGAAAATCATATTAATTCTTTAAAGACTGTAGTTTTTCCTTAAACTCACGTAATTCACGAACATTGCCTGATTCAATTTCACCAGAATCCCATTTCAATTTAAAGTCTTCTTCTGAGTCTAAACCACCCTGTTTTTTATACAAAGGATATATTTCGCTTTCACTCCTAGGCTTATTGGTATGAAGGGTTGCAGTGATTTGGTAGGCAATATCCTCCAGGATATCTTCAATAACTCTATTGGGTAGTTGTTTTTCAAGGATATTTTGTTCAATTCTGGAAAACCTTAATCCACTCACCGCATAATCCTGATATGCTTCCCAGGCAAAAGGAGCAACAGCCTTAACAGATTTAGCCATAGCATCAGAAAAAACACGAATCTCATATTGCGCATGACTATCCGATCTTAGACCTATGAAATGTAATAAATTATGAAGATCATTTTTCCAATACCATTCAGTGTATAAATTTACTGGCAAAATTGCCCTAGCCAGCTCTCTAGCAACTCCTGCATTATTTAATTCTGAATAAATCTCAAAACTTCTATCAGATATCTCTTTAAAATAATCTTGTACTTTAGCCTTCAAATCTTCGGAAACAGTGCCCATTCTCCCCTGCTTATTAAGAGAGCTTTGAAATTGGATATGCTCAGGATCAGGAACATAAAATTCATCTCTTGCTTCTGAATAACGAAGTGAATATTCATTAATATTTGCAGTACGATGTCTTACCCACTGTCTAGCAACAAAAATTGGCATTTTACAATGATATTTGAATTCAACCATTTCAAAAGGAGTTGTGTGTCTGTGCCTCATAAGATATCTAATAAGACCTCTATCTTGTGATACCTTACTTGTACCCTTACCATAACTAACTCTTGCTGCTTGTACGATGGCATCATCTCCACCCATTGAATCAACAAGACGAACAAAACCTTTATCTAAACATTGTATTGCATCTTCTGGTATTTTCGACATTTTTATCCCTATTCGATTTTTTGGTAGACCATAACTCCATCCCTAACAGGTAATAAGAGCGGATATAATTTATCATTATTTCTAATTAATTCAGCAGTTTCTCTTAAGGCAATCGATTCTTTATCAGAAGGATCTATTACTTTACCGCTCCATAACATATTATCTAATATACCCACTCCACCTTTTTTTAATAAATCATAGGTAATTTTATAATAGTTTGGATAATTGACTTTGTCTGCATCAATAAAAACTAAATCAAAGGTTAAGTCTTTCATTCTTTCCAACGACTGAAGGGCAGGACCCTTATGAATTGAAATCTTATAACCGCTTTCTGATTTTTTAAACCATTTGCTTGCAGTACTAATATGTTTTTCCATTAGTTCACATGTATGGATTTTTCCATTTTCGGGTAAAGCCTCTGCCATTTTCAGAGCACTATACCCAGTAAACATTCCAATTTCCAATATATTTACAGCCCCACTAATTCTAATAATTGTCTGTAATAGCCCACCTACTAAGGAACCTGATAACATTTGAGGAAGTTTTTCAGAACTCCATGTAGATTCAGTTAAATCGCTTAACAACGAAGAATCTTTGAATGAGAAATCCTTACAGTACTTTTCAATTTTTTCTAGAGAAAAATTCATAATGCCTTTAAAACAGAAAAAGTTTTTTCAACGGCATTACTCTCGCCTGCAATCAGGCCAGGTGAGATAAGAGTGTCTTCTTGATTATAAATTCTCTGTTTCCCAAATAAATCAATTAACTTACCTCCTGCTTCATTTACGATACAATTTCCAGCGCATATGTCCCATTCATTTTTAGGCCTTAGAGAAGCAAATATATCTGCCTTCCCAGCAGCAGTAAGACCTAACTTATATGCGACTGAACCGATTGGCTTGAGTTCTTTAAAGGTCTTAATATGCGGATCCCAAAGTCCTTTTTTCGTTTCAGAACGACTATTTAATATTATCATACTGCTTAAATTTTGTTCTGAGGAGCAGGTGATGTTTTTATTATTTAATTTTGCACCATTTCCTTCAGATGCTTCAAATAATTCAGCAGTTACAGGATTATACAAAACACCGATAATTGGAATTCCATTTTCTACAAGAGCAATGCTCACCACAAAATGTGGTACTCCCTCTATGAATTCTTTAGTCCCGTCTAGTGGATCAACAACCCAAACTCTTTCATTGCTAAGCCTATTTTTTGAATCTACCGTTTCTTCAGATAACCAACCGTATTCTGGAAAAGATTGGACTAAAATCTCTTTAATTCTATTATCGGATGCGTGATCCGCAGTTGTTACAGGGTTATGATATCCTTTATCTCTTATTTCGTAATCTGCTTTATAGAAACTTAAAATCAAGTTTCCTGCTTCTAATGCAGCTTCTTTCGCTACTTTTATTTCTTTATTCATTTCAATATTTTTAATTGATAATTATTTCATCAGAGAAAATCCAGGAAGGTCCACCTGAACCAGGATGATATTCTGGACACTCATTTATATTTGTCGCTTTAACTTTGATATATCTCGTTTTGATATTTTTTGGATTAACACCATACGTGAAAATATCTTGAACAAAGCTAAAATCATTTTTTGGATATGCTTCATATATTAACTCAAAATTCTCACCATCTGTGGAATGTTCAATTTCAATCTTTTTTGGTAAAAATATCCAAAAAACCTGACTCTGTAAAAAACGAGTTTTTACTTCATTAATAGTAGTTAATTTACCCAGATCAATTGTTGCAATTAAATCTTTTGCTTCAAATCCTTGCCAGGATAAATCTTTATAATTTATAGTCCCACCAAAACCATTGATAAGAGATTTAGAACTTTCACCTGGGTACTTTTTATCTGCTTCATTTAAAAGGAAAATATCTTTCCCAACTGCGGAATGAAGTATCTCTACTGCAGTTGGAGCATATCCACAAATTGTTTCATACGCTTCACTGCCTATCCTATTCGTTATTTTATCTCCTAAAATCGAACGTGCTTCTTCGCCTAATTGCTCTAATTCTTGTACTATTTTAGGGTACTTTGCTACGACATTTTCTTTTTCTCCAATGTCCTGTACAAGATTATATAGCTCTAAACCTGATTTTCCTCTTCCATACGGGCCAGGAAAAAGATTTTTCCCCGGCTCGACATTTTCATAAGAGCGATATGTATGTGGAAAGACTAATTTCCACTCATTTTTTCGAACTGCAATTAATTTTTCAGCATAATAGTAATATAAGTGATCTCTAGGATTAGCACCTGGTTTTTTCTCCAAGATGGGAAGAAGGCTAACTCCATCTATTTTTGAAGTGAAGTTATTTGCACCAATTATTTCTGCAATAGTTGGTAATATGTCAATAGTCGCAGCTATATTAGAGGAGACTCTATTTGCTTCTATTCGGTTAGGCCATCGCATAACACAAGGAACTCTTGCTCCACCTTCCCACATGGTACCTTTCCCCTCTCGTAAAGGTCCAGCAGAACCTCCCCATTCACCAAAGTTTAACCAAGGGCCATTATCACTAGCAAATATGACCAAGGTATTATCATCTATTTTATTTGCTTTTAGCGATGCAAGTATTTCACCTACAGACCAATCAATTTCCATAATAACATCACCATAAAGTCCTAACTCGCTCTTTCCTTTAAATTTATCGGATACAGCGATAGGCTGATGTGGCATAGGATGGGGAATATAAAGAAAAAATGGTTTGTCATGATTCTGATTTATAAAGTCAACAGCTTTTTCTGTTATTTTGGTTGTAAGTTGAGATTGATCTTCAAAATCTTTTATATCAAAAGATGGGCTATTACCCTCCCAAAAAGACATCGTGGGATAATAACTTTTTTTTGTTGATTGAATTGGTTTACCATCGTAACCAACTGGCCACATATCATTTGAACAAATCAATCCTGCATATTCATCAAATCCATTTTGGAGAGGTAAATATTCATCTCTATGCCCTAAATGCCATTTCCCAAAAATCGCGTTGGTATATTCGTAAGATTTTAAAAGTTTAGCTATCGTTTGAATCTTAGGATCAAGCCCACCAACTTCCCATGGACTCAAGGCTCCTTGTATTCCAACACGCTCTGCATAACTACCAGTCATCAAAGAAGCTCTAGAAGCACTACATACAGCCTGCGAAACATAAAAGTCTGTAAACAGCAATCCTTCTTTTGCCATAGAATCAATATGGGGAGTTTCAAACTTAGTTGCTCCATAGCACCCTAGGTCTCCATAACCTTGATCATCTGTAAATATGATTATTATATTTGGATTTTTATTTTTTTCTCTACAACCGATAATTAAAATTAAAAAACAAAAAATGACTAAAATTTTGGAATTCATTTTTGCACGTACATTACGAGGCACTAATTTCTAATTTTTTAAAAATAATTAATTTTTCTCTAGATTTTCTTGCTTTTATAGATTCTTTAGGAAACTCCTCACTTTCAAGCATCCATCGTTTTCTAAAAAGAGATTTAACTTCCTCAACTGTTGTCCCATAAGGCGGACCACCCTCATTTATATCTTTGTCTAATGGAAACCATAATCCAATTAATTTCCCATTTGTTTTCAGCATTCGATAAACAAGTTTTTCATATTCTGTTCTTTTATTTGGGTGAATTGCACAAAAGCAAGTCTGTTCTATTACATAATCAAAACTATTATTGTATTGAGTAGCTAAGGAAAAAATATCTTTTTCTAAGACATTAATTGTTACTTTATTTTTTTTTGCTAGGCTTTTTAAGGATTTAACTGCT
>JAYPLH010000295.1:0-1782 GCA_038365355.1 Fidelibacterota bacterium | reverse complement strand
CAATATCATCAGAAATATGATATTTCATCCCAATTCTTGGGTCTGCATAGATTTTCTTATGCAAATTATAATCCGTTAAACGCAGTCCGGATCGAATTTTTAGTCTTTTGGACACTTCCCATCGGTCCTGTAAAAAGAAAGAAATTTCCTGAGTATTATTCTTTAAAGAAAGAGGATTCCAAGTAAAAGAAGTATCTTGAGTACCTAAATCATATCGAATACCTAAATCAAATTTTATATTCTTGATTTGAAACCCACTTGTAATTTCATGATCATTTGAATATTTATACTGTATTTCAGACTCTAGTGTTTGATCTTTAATGATATCATATATATTCCAATTAAAATTCGTGAAGTTGATTACAGTTGAATCTATATATGTATACGTATCTCTGCTTTGAAAGGAAAGATCAAAATCAAAACGATAACGGCTATTCGATAAAAATGTTTTTGATATCATTTTCGGAGAAACAATCCACCTCCAAGTCAGACCATTTGTTTGATTTCCCCAGGGCCAATCTAAACCAAACTGAGACTCTTGTTGAATGGTTACATTCTCATTTCTTACAGTCTCAAAAGGATCTTCATAGGAAAAGTCAAGAACATCATCCCCATAGAACCTAGTAAATGTTAATCGATGATCTTGATCAATATCCAGATTGGCTTTGATCTGATAATCATAAAAGTAATAAGGAAAACGCAAAGGGATATCCGAACCATCGCTATTTTTTGAACCACTGGGAAGTGCTAATGCATCGACAACCTTATCAATGTATGTCCTCCTTCCTGAAATCATCCAAGATCCCTTCATGCCTTTCCACTTTGGTATAGGGCCTTCAATAAGTGCCTTACTAGAAATAAGGGATAAATTTGCTGAACCCTTGATTTTTTCTGTATTCCCCTCTCTGTTAATAACATTGAGTATTGCTCCCATCCTTCCACCGTATCTAGCAGGAAATCCCCCAGCATGAAAATCAGCTTCTTTAATGGCATCCGTATTAAATGTTGAAAAAATCCCTCCCAAGTGGTAGGGGTTATAAACAGCAATGCCATCTAACATAATTAGATTTTGATCTGGCGTACTTCCTCTCACGTAGAGAGCGCTCGAAAAATCACTCGTTGTCTGCACTCCCGGAAGCATCTGCAAAGTTCGAAACACATCTGGCTCAACAAATGCAGGAGCAGAATTGATCTCTCTTAGATCTAATGCAATCTGACTGCTTTCCATAGATCTTTCAAATTTCTGCCGCTCTGCTGTTACCAAAACTTCAGTTCCTTTAATTGCCTCTTCCTTTAATCTTATTTCTAATCTAATTGACTCTCCCAAAGACAAATCCACTTTTTTTTTAAATACAGCATATCCTATCATCGTAGCATTTAATTCATAAAATCCGAATGGAATTTCTGATATTACAAAATATCCATCACTATTTGTTGCCGCTCCTAATGAAGAATTACTTAAAAATACATTGGCATAGGATATTGGCTCTCCGCTTGCATCATCCCGAATAAATCCATTTATGCTAGCAGTTATAGGTTGAGCAAAGAGACCTGATATAAAGAAAATCAAAGGGAAAAAATATTTCATTAATTAGTTCGAACTATTTTTTCAGATTTTTTCATAATATAATCTATATGATAACTTTCTAATTCTAATCTTTCCCTAAAATAAGATTTTAGTCTAGGGCTAATTTCAAATTTATTTTTCCCTTTTTTCATAGCATGTATAACTCGCAACATCCCACCCAAGGATGGCTCTATTTTCCCTACAGGAAAATCCAT
>JAYPLH010000294.1:0-1782 GCA_038365355.1 Fidelibacterota bacterium | reverse complement strand
CTTCTTGTGCTCAAGAGGGCTTAATTAGACTTTGGCCTGAAAAAAAGTAAATTTTATTGAGACCTTATTAGCTCTGTAAGGAATTTAATTTTATCTGGGTCTATATCTGGTGTGATTCCATGCCCCAAATTAAATATATAGCCTGGATAATTAGAGAATATATTAAGTACTTTATTTAACTCTGCCTTGATAAGATTATCATCTTCAAGAAGAATTTTTGGGTTTAGGTTGCCTTGAAGTGCAACTTTTCCTTGCAGATATGATTTATCTATCTTATCAATGTTCCAGAAAAGACTAAGACAGTCTGAATTTGATTCAGTCATTTTGTTTGTGCTAAAACTTGGATCTCTTGCAAATAAAATAATTGGTATCTTTGATGTTTCTTCATCCTCTTTCAAAAGTGCAATAAGTTTTTTGATATAGCACATGGAATAAAGCTCGTATTCTGCCTTATTTAATAGATTGGCCCATGAATCAAATATTTGTATTACATCTGCTCCTGCATGAACTTGTTTTTTTAAGTATTGAAAACAAGCATTTGTTAACTTTTCTAAAAAAAGATGAGCGCTATCTTTGTTTTGCTGTATAAAATTTTTAGTGTAATTAAAGTCTTTAGAGGATTTACCTTCTATTGAATATGCTGCCAAAGTCCATGGACTACCGCAAAATCCTATAAGAGGGATATTTGATGGAAGAGCGCTTTTAATATTAAATACAGCTTTGTAAACATAGGACAAATCTTCAGGATTAAACTCAGGAAGATTGGTTATATCTTTTGATGTTTTAATTGGATTATTAAATACCGGTCCTTCGCCTTCTAAAAATTCTACTCCTAAACCAAAAGCATCTGGTATTGTTAATATGTCAGAGAATAGAATTGATGCATCTAAATTGAATGCATTTATTGGTTGAAGTGCGAGTTCACAACATACCTCTGGATTTTTACACATGTCTAAGAAATTTTTGAATTTTTTTCTAACAGCTCTGTATTCAGGCATATATCTGCCTGCCTGCCTCATGTACCAAATTGGAGGTATTTTTAGAGATTCTTTATTGAGAGCTCTCAAAAATATTGAATCTGAAGTTTTCATGAAACATATTCTATTATACTTTTTGCTGCCTCACGTCCTTCCCAGATAGCTGTGACTACTAAATCAGATCCTCTTACCATATCTCCACCAGAGAAAATCTTTTTATTTGATGTTTGAAATTTGTATTCTTGATGTTCTTCAGCGATGACAAGTCCATTTTTTTGTGTATTGATATCAAAGTCACCAAACCAATCTGAAGGACTTGCTCTGAACCCGAATGCAACTACAACTGCATCAGCTTCATATATAGTTTCTGAACCTGGTATTGGTATTGGTACTCTTCTACCATTTTGATCAGGCTCACCTAATTGTGTCTTTACAATTTTGACACCCTCAACTTTATCATCACCGACTATGTCAATTGGTTGAATATTAAACTCAAACTCAACACCTTCCTCTTTAGCATTTTGAACTTCTCTCCTAGAACCAGGCATATTCGACTCATCTCTTCTATATAAACATTTAACAGAGCTAGCTCCCTGCCTTATTGCAGTTCTATTGCAGTCCATGGCTGTATCACCACCGCCGAGAACAATAACATTTTTACCTTTTAAATTGATGTAATCTTCTTTTTTTTGTTTCAATCCGAGTAGATTTTTTGTATTTGAAATTAAATAATCAATTGCTTTATACACCTGAGGTAATTTTTCTCCATTAAAACCACCTTGAAGAGAGGTATAAGTACCCATAG
>JAYPLH010000293.1:0-1785 GCA_038365355.1 Fidelibacterota bacterium | reverse complement strand
TATAGGATCATTTGTTAATGCAAGTTCTTGTCCCTCACATTCGTTAATATCATATCCAACTCTCCACCAGGACGACCACCATGTCACTGTTGTATCTCCAATGGTAACCACATTCCCATCGCATTCAAAAGAAATGGGGTGTTGCCAGGTATTTCCAAAAAATAAATTAATTGTTAAGGTATCATTTGAGAAAATATAGGGATTAGGATTTGGAATAGCATCGCTCGTATCAAGAGAGTTCCAGTAGGTTGAATCACAGCCATTTTCATCTGAGCAATAATAAGTATATCTCAAGCCATCAAAAAACTCATACATCGTGTTTCCCGGGTCGTTTTCAGTTACTGGAATTATCCATCTACCTTCGATAGAGTAAGAATTATTACTTTCATTACTTTGAATGTTATTTAATTTTAAAAATCCAAATTGACCATTATCTACAGCTATTATAGCACCTCCATCAGAAGTAAGATCGATATCCTCTGCAGCCCAATCATAATTTTCAATTCCAATATCAAGAGGTGAAAAAGTCTCTTCCCATGTGATCAAACCATCTGAATCATATTTTATAATATATGCATTCCAAATATCTGAACAAACATTACCAATACATTCCGAATATTCCTCATACTCATCACCAGTACCAGCAACTGTTACACAACCGCCATCATTTGTAGCATGAACACCCCATGCTTCATCATGTATGTACAATGGATTAAAACCACGAGGATTTCCAGTTTTATTTTCCCAAATAACTTCGCCCTCATTATTCAACTTTATAGTATACACATCCCAATTTTCGGTATTTGAAGTTGTATGACCAGCTAAAAAGATTTCTCCTTGTTCGTTCATGTCCATGGCAAAACAATGATCGCTTCCAGAACCACCATATTCATAATGCCAAATTATATCACCTTCTATAGACATCTTTATCATTTTATAATCTAATGCTTCTTCTGTTAATCCAGAAATATATAGCTCATTATCAAAATACTTAATACGATAGGCTTGGCTTATGTAGTCACCGATTGAGAAACTTGTAACCTCATTTCCTTCATGATCTAAAAATGAAATAAATCCCTCCCCTTCTGTATAAAAAGCATTATATGGATCTTCAGAATTATTATAACCAACAGCCACAATTCCATTAGGGGTCTCTACACCATTTTCAAATGCGTCAGTTCCACCATTATCATAGCTCTTATTAAAAATAATTGCTCCATTATCTTTATGTAATTTTATGACTGAGCTATTTTGGTTAAGCCCACCGAATATAAAATATCCATCAGAGGATTCCATTACACTATTACCAAGATTATGTCCACCTAAATAAATTTCATTATCCCATATTTTAGACCCATCAATATTTGTTTTGACCACATAAAGTTTTGTGGACACTGGGTCACTAAAAAAGTAAGTTTCTCCAACCTGCAAAAATCCACCATCTTCACATTCAATAATATAGTGCCCCATTGATTCCTCACCAGAGCCATTATAACTAACAAACCAATCAACATTTTGCCCAAAACAAGCCCCAACCAATAAAACGATGAATAGATATTTTTTCATAATTATATACTATTTTTATAAATATATAATTTTTTAACAACCTCCTCAATCGACTCTTCAGATTGCAAAAATACTGTATTCAACCTTTGAATATTTACCAATAAGAGTTCTAAGTATGAAATAAATTTTTCTGGCTCTAATAACACCTTTTTTTTCAGATCTGTGGAGGTCTGCTCTAAATTAATTAAGCCACTAGGTCTCAAATAATCTAATTTACAG
>JAYPLH010000292.1:0-1795 GCA_038365355.1 Fidelibacterota bacterium | reverse complement strand
AAGATTCAGAAATATCAATTAATTTTACATAATCATCTGTGCCTACATATTTCATCAGCTCTATCTGAAAGGGGCCACTACTTGCAATGGTCTTTGATATTGAAACAGGGCTTTGATGAAAATAACTATCTTCCATATACTAAGTTTAGGCAAATGAGACATAAAATATTAATGAATATTTATTCATTTGAAATTGTTGTATAGTGAATCATTTGATTAAATTTTGCTATCTTGAAGTCTTTTAATTCAATTCTTAAATCCCGGGTCCAAGAACGAAATTCATGGCTTTGCGTGGGGCTGGATATGAGTCCTGAATCACTTGGCTCAGATCGATTTGATGACTTGAAGAGCCATACTTTTAGAGTAATAGATTCCACAAAAGATTATGCAGTTGCTTATAAGCCCAACTTTGCATTTTTTGAAAGGTGGGGGGCAAAGGGTTTTTCCTGGCTAGAAGAGACTGTAGAATATATTGGAGATAATCACGTTAAAATTGCAGATGCAAAAAGAGGTGACATTGGAAATACTGCCAGGCAATATGCATATAGTATTTTTGAACACTTTGGCTTTGATTGTGTCACAATTAATCCCTATATGGGTAGGGATAGTATAGATCCTTTTTTAGAAAATAAAGAAAAAGGCGTATTCCTTCTAGCAAAAACATCTAATCCTTCAGCGATTTTCCTTCAGGATTTAAAAGAAGATGGTATTCCTATTTATGAAAGGGTTGTGCAGATGGCAAAAGATTTAAATGGTAATAATAATGTTGGTCTTGTAGTAGGTGCTACCGCGCCTAAAGACTTGAAAAAGATTAGATCAATTGCTCCAGAAATGCCAATTTTAATTCCAGGAGTGGGTGCTCAAGGAGGCGATTTAAATACTTGTATGAAAATTGGAAATAATAATGGAATTAGTCTCATAAATATATCTAGAAGTATTAGTTTTGCAGGTGATATGAGTCCAAAATCAATAAAGGATGCTTCTTCAAACTTTCTTGCTCAAATGCATGAGGCAATAAATAAATGAGTGATAAAAATCATATTTTAAATATCTTTAAAGATACAGGGGCTCTTCTAGAAGGACATTTTATTTTAAGCTCAGGAAAACATAGCAGTAAATATTTTCAGTGTGCAAAGGTCTTACAATATCCTGAATATCTTACGGCCTTTTCAATAATGATTGCAGATGAATTTGAAGGTCAAAAACCAGATGTTGTTATTTCTCCTGCAATAGGAGGTATTGTTTTAGGAACAGAAGTAGGCACACAACTTGGTTGTCGAACGATTTTTTCCGAAAGGAAAAACGGTACTATGGTGATTAGAAGAGGTTTTAATTTAACTAGTGATGAAAAGGTACTTATAGTGGAGGATGTTATAACTACTGGTGGATCAGTAAAAGAAGTAATTAATTTAGTTGGAAAAGCCAATGCTAAAATATTAGGTATCGGTGTTCTAGTTGATCGTAGCAATGGAGGTGTTCAGTTGCATAATAATCAATATTCAATCATAAAATTAAATGCAGAAAGTTATCATGAGGATGAAATTCCTGAAGAGCTTGCTGCAATTCCAATACAAAAACCAGGGAGTAGGTACTCATGAAAAAGAATGTAATTAATCTATTATTCGTATCTAGTTTTTTTCTTACGGGTTGTAGTGAAACAAAAAAGGAAGATACTTTGAACAAGACAAATCAATCAAATAAATCAGAGGAAAATATCAATACTAAAACAATATCGGATGTCCCTAAAGAAGACTATGCTATTATTTCTACATCATATGGAGATATGACCATACAG
>JAYPLH010000291.1:0-1795 GCA_038365355.1 Fidelibacterota bacterium | reverse complement strand
AAATAAGATTTCTAAAAAGCGTTGTTTTTCCTGAACCTAGAAAGCCATTTAGAACGACTACGGGAAATTTTATCATTCTATTCCATTGTGGTCATATCATTTATTGGTAGTGGATTCCATACCTCAAATTTGATCTTGTTTTTGGTATTCATTAGTTTAATTTTATTTAAATATTAAAAGGTACTATATTGCAACTTAGTTGCATTAAATCTTATAACATTACAAATAAAAATTGAACAGCTTTTTGTAAATAGAATTGAATAATTAATTCTGAGTATCCTACTATGCACTTGTTGTTCAGGGTTTATTGTATAAAGGCAGAAAATGCACCACTAGGAGTATGAATAAGATTTTTAAAATGAATAAAAAAAGGTAGTAAAGGTATTATATGAAATCAAAAGAATATAAAACACTTAAGGAATTAGAGGGATTTTTAAATGAATTAAGAATATTGCTATATGATAAGTTTTATAAAAAAGATATTGATGAAATTTCTAAAGCATTGGATAAAAACAACCTCAATAATGCTGTTGATAATATTCTCAACAAACCGATGTTTGAAGCTGATATTTCTCAAGAAAATAAATCATTTAAAAAGGATTATAGATTAAGAAAAGGTACAGGCGGCAAATTATCTATAAGCCTAAAGCAATATGAAGGTTTCACTTTTAACCTTCTAGCAATGCTTAATGATTATGAAAGAGAAAAAAAACTTTATTAGGTATTAATAATATTTTAAATAGAATGATGAGCTTTCATTTTAATTTCTTAAAGATAAGTTTGTGTTTTTTTATATGATTGCTAATCCTTTAATAAACCTTTTAAAAGCATGTATGCAAAACAATTAATTATAATAACATTTATAAAGTCACTCACTTTAGCAAGTTCAGGCATATTAAATGTTGGGTTTGATATTGATGATACAATTTTATTTTCAAGGGATGTTTTTTTAAATATACCAGAAAA
Organism: Fidelibacterota bacterium; assembly: GCA_038365355.1. Taxonomy (GTDB): domain Bacteria; phylum Fidelibacterota; class Marinisomatia; order Marinisomatales; family UBA1611. The sequence continues at coordinate 829 of JAYPLH010000291.1, read as the reverse complement.
TAAAAGAAATCCAATTGATTACGGATGGGTAAATCGGCAAGATAGAAAACTATCATTATTCATTACACCTACCTTGGATCTAATAAACTATTTCAGAAATAATGGGCATAAAATTTATTTTATTACCGCAAGATCTGGAGAAAATGGTGACTACCTAGCAAAATTTTTATCTGATAGCCTTAAAATGAGTATAGTAAAAGATAAAAATTTATTTTTTTGTCCAAAAGAAACTATAAATGGAAAAAGGTATACTACAAAACATCACCAAATGAAAAAGTTAAAGCTAGATTTATTTTATGGTGATGCAGATACAGACATGATTGCAGCATTAAAAGCGAATGTTCATCCAATTAGAATTGTTCGACATAAAAAATCTATAGAACAGTATGGAAAAAATTATTTTGGAAATGTGCTTCAAGGAAAATCAATTGAAAGTCCATTTAAAATGGATGATTTAAAGATATTTTATTCAAAAAGCGTCGGAATTTATGGAGAATCTATTTACCCTATAATATGGGATGGACCATAAAATGATCAAATCTGGTTTTTACTTTTTTATAACCCAAGATTGAAAAGTGTGTTGCCCATTTTTGTGTCTATTATGCGATAAAGAATGTTAGCGGATGATAATAAATGAAACAAAAAACCCCACGAATGTGGGGCTTGATGCATAAAGATAATTCTATTTTAATAATATCATTTTCTTCGTCTGCCTAAACTCTCCGGCTTCAATGGTATAAAGATATACTCCTGCTGATACTGGCTGACCTTGATTGTTCGTAGCATTCCAATTTACATTTTTGCTTCCTGCAGTCTGGAAACCACTAAC